>CAISXI010000104.1 GCA_903889425.1 uncultured Roseiflexaceae bacterium
CGTTGTTCGTTTAGGGCATCGTGATGCGGCGATACAATCGTCACGGCAATATATTTGCCTGGCTCGACTTTGTATTCGGAGCGGATATTGCGAATGCCCACCACGATTTCTTTGGCCATTTGCATGCTTCGTTCAGCGGCTTCGTCGAGGAGTGTTGCATCGGGTTGCGGGTAGCCAGCCAGCATAATCGAATCTGCTGCGGTATCGAGGACGATGCGCCCGGTGAGGTATTGCCAGGCTTCTTCGGTGACAAATGGCATAAAGGGATGGAGCATCCGCAATGAGCCTTCGAGTACCGTATAAAGCACTTCGCGTGTCAAGAGTTGGCGACGGTCGTCACCATCGAGCTGGGCTTTGGCTATTTCGACATACCAGTCGGCAAATTCGCTCCAGACAAAGTCTTGGATTTGACGGGCTGCTTCGCCGTAGTTGTAGGCCTGCATGAGTCGATCGACATCGGCAACCAAGCGCTGATAGCGTGACATAATCCAACGGTCGGCCACCGTGTAGGGATAATTGAGTAAACAATTGCCGGTGACAATTGCCGAGGTATCGGGCTTCCAGTCGCCAAAACGTCCTAGCACAAAGCGGGTTACGTTCCAGAGTTTATTCGAAAAATTACGGCCTGATTCAATCCGCTCGGGATTGAGATTGAGGTCTTGGCCAGGAGTGCTACTGGTGGTCAAGGTATAGCGCAGGGCATCGGTGCCGTATTGGGCCATGATGTCGATTGGGTTGACCACGTTGCCGTAGGTCTTGCTCATCTTGCGACCTTCTTTGTCGCGCACCAAACCATGCAAATAGATTGTATGGAAGGGCGCTTGGCCGGTCAGGTAGCAGCCCAGCATCATCATGCGGGCGACCCAAAAGAACAAGATGTCGTAGCCGGTTTCCATGACGCTGGTAGGATAAAAGCGGCGCAAATCGTCGGTTTGGTCGGGCCAACCGAGGGTCGAAAAGGGCCACAAGCCACTCGAAAACCAGGTATCGAGCACGTCGGGGTCTTGATAGACGCCAGGACCGGTGGGCTCGGGTTCATCGGGGCCAGGCACAATCATTTGACCATCGGCGGTATACCAGACGGGGATGCGGTGCCCCCACCAGAGTTGGCGGCTGATACACCAGTCTTGGATGTTTTCGAGCCAATTGTAATAGACGCGTTCGAAGTTGTCGGGGATGATTTTGGTGGCACCGGTGCGCACGGCATCGAGGGCCAAATCAGCGAGGGGTTGCATTTTGACGAACCATTGTTCGCTGAGGAGGGGTTCAATGATTTCGCCACCCCGTTGGCTAATCCCAATCGACATATGGTGGGGTAGCGTGGCCATCAACAACCCTTCGGTTTGCAGGTCAGCGAGGACGCGTTTGCGGGCGGCAAAGCGCTCAATCCCGGCATAGGGACCAGCTTGGTCGTTGAGGGTGGCGTCACGATTCATGATATTGATCAGGGGCAGGTTTTGGCGTTGAGCCACGGCATAGTCGTTATGGTCGTGGGCGGGGGTGATTTTGACGGCACCCGTGCCAAAGGTAGGATCGGCGTGTTCATCGGCCACAATCGGGATTTTGCGATTGACGGCGGGGATGAGGGCGAATTTGCCGATGAGGTGTTTGTAGCGTTCGTCATCGGGGTTGACTGCCACCGCCACGTCGCCCATCAGGGTTTCGGGGCGTGTGGTGGCGACGGTGATATAGGTTTGGGCGTTGGCTGACCATTGACCGCTGCCCCATTCGCCGGCTTCCCAGCTATCGACGATAGGATAGCGGATGTGCCACATGTTGACATCGCGCTCTTCGTATTCGACTTCGAGGTCTGATACGGCGGTTTGCAGGTTGGGTGACCAGTTCACCAACCGCATGCCGCGATAAATCAAGCCGTCGTCGTAGAGTTTTTTGAAGGCGACCCGTACCGCACGGGAAAGGTCTGGGTCGAGGGTGAAGTGTTCACGCGACCAGTCACACGATGCCCCGAGTCGGCGCAGTTGTTGGGTGATTTTGCCGCCGAACTCTTCCTTCCATTCCCAGGTACGGCGCAAAAACTCATCGCGACCGACGGCGACGCGGCTGGTCCCTTCGCGGATGAGCATGCGCTCGACTTGGAGTTGGGTGGCGATGCCGGCGTGGTCGGTACCTGGTACCCACAAGGTGGGGTTGCCACACATGCGTTGCCAGCGAATAATTACGTCTTCGAGGGTCACAAACATGGCATGACCCATGTGGAGCTCGCCGGTAACATTGGGGGGCGGCATCGACAACACGAATGGTGCTTTGTCGGTGGGGGTGGTGGATGGTTGGAAGAAACCCTTGGATTCCCACCATTGGTATAGGCGTTCCTCGACCTGTTGCGGTTCGTAGGCTTTGGCCATTTCACTTGCGCGTTGGAATGATTCCGTCATTTTTCACCTTATAAATTGTACATGCTTAATGGCATTATACATGAGTAGGGCGATAGAGTGCATTTTTTATTGAACGGAGACGCGGAGGTGTTTTCCACGGGCGATTTTCCACGGCGAATTGCAATGAGTTTGTAGTAAAAATCAGAGCATGCGCCGTGGATTAATCGCCCTTAACTATTGGATTTCGACGGTCCTTCAGACTTCATGCTTCATACTTCCTACGTCGTAGCGATATGTGCGGTGGCTCACGCGGAGGCGCGGACACGCGGAGATGTTTTTTGGTTGGTGTGCGCTTGCGCCGATGAATGTTGTCCAATGCGAAATATACTGTGGCTCGCACAGAGGACGCAGAGGGCGCAGAGATGTTTTATGGTTGGTGGGGGCCGATGAATGTTGTCCAATGCGAAATATACTGTGGCTCGCACAGAGGAC
>CAISXI010000105.1 GCA_903889425.1 uncultured Roseiflexaceae bacterium
CCCCACGGTGGTATCGCCCCAGGCATCGACCGCATCGCCATGATTTTGGCCGACGAAGCCACTATCCGTGAAGTGGTCGCCTTCCCCAAGACCCAACAAGCCCAAGATTTGATGATGGGAGCTCCCTCCCCCGTCGAAGAAAAACAATTGCGCGACCTGCACATCAAGTTGCGTTAATGTTAGCCGATTACTCCGCCGTACCACTATGTACGGCGGAGTTTTTTTACAGAAAGTAACCCAATGAAAATCTATACCAAAACTGGTGATGACGGCGAGACTGGCTTGTGGGGCGGCTTGCGCGTCGCCAAAGACACCATCCGCGTGCAAGCGTATGGCACCGTCGATGAATGTAACGCCGCAATCGGCGTGGTGCGAGCCGCCGGTGTGGCTGCCGAGCTCGATGCCATCTTGATAATCATCCAAAATCAACTCTTTGTGGTGGGTGCTGATTTGGCGACACCTGGCCAAGCCGCCAAAATCCCACGGGTCGGCGACAGCGATGTCACCGTCCTCGAACAAGCCATTGACCAATTTGAAGCCATCTTGCCACCACTGACCCAATTTATTTTGCCTGGGGGCAATTTGGCAGCAGCCCACCTCCATTTGGCTCGCACCATTTGCCGGCGGGCCGAACGGCACGTGGTCAGTCTGGCCCGCGAAGAAGCGTGTAGCCCGGTGATTAGTATGTACCTCAATCGCTTATCTGATTTCTTGTTTGTGGCAGCCCGAGCTGCCAACCACCTAGCCGGTGTCACCGATGTACCGTGGCAACAACCCACGAAGTGAAAGGAATGCAGGCGATGCACATTAGTGCCCTCCATATTTACCCCATCAAAGGATGCCGCGGCGTATCCGTCACCAGCGCCATGGTCGAAGATATCGGCCTTGCCGATGACCGGCGTTATTTGGTGGTCGATGCCAACGGCAAGTTTTTGTCACAACGCGAACTCCCTGCGATGGCGCGCATCGTGGTCACTGCTACCGCCACGGGCTGGCAATTAGCCTGCGCTAATTACGCCCCGGTGCAGATTAGCCCGGTACATACCGGGGTCACCCGTTTGGTCACCATTTGGCGCAATACCAGCACCGTGGTCGACCAAGGCAACGAGGTGGCTGAGTGGTTGAGCCACGTCCTCGGACAACCGTGCCGGTTGGTGCGGATGGCCCAGGGCTATCGCCGCCATATCGACCCCAAATACGCCACCCACCCCAGCGATGGGGTCAGCTTTGCTGATGCCTACGCCAGTCTCATCGCCAACGAGGCATCACTGGTCGATCTCAACACACGCCTTGCCACGCCAATTGGCATGGATCGCTTCCGCCCCAATATTGTCGTCAGTGGTGCCACGGCGTGGGCCGAAGACGATTGGCGTGAATTGCAGGTGGGCAACCTGGCTATGACTGCCGTCAAGCCGTGTGCCCGTTGTGCAGTCACCACCACCGACCAATTGACGGGTGAGCGCAGTCACGAGCCGTTGACGACGCTCAGCACCTTTCGCAAGCAAGCCTTGGGGGTGATTTTTGGGCAAAATCTGGTGCATCGCAGTAATGGAATGATTCAGGTCGGCGATTCCGTCACGTTGCGCTAAACAACACAGTACACACACAAGACCCCCAGACTGTCGGATAAACCAACAGTCTAGGGGTCGTTACTATGGCAAACACTATTTGACGACCACCGGAATCGTGAGGGTATCAGTGGTCGCACCCTGTACAATCTGCAGTTGCAATTGCCATTCACCGGCCATGTTGAGGTCGAGTGACGCACTGGTATAGGTGCCGTCAGGGTGAGGGGTAAGGGTCAAGGGCACCCCCAACATGCCGTGTTGGGTCATCACTGCCGTCACCGTCACCGTTGCATCGGGAACGGGTGTTTTGTCGCTACGCGTCAGGGTCACTGTAATCGGGCGCGTACCAATCCCCTCAGGGCTTACCGCCACCGTAATCGCGAAATGCTGACTCTGAACCTGAATTGGGGCACTCGCACAGGCGACCAGCAAGAGCAAAAGCACTAGCCACATGCCAACTCGTTTCATACATTCCTCTCGTAATTAAGGCATCACCGTGATTTGCACCGGCACCGTGATGATTTCGCCATCAATCATGAGTTGTACCCACACCGCATAGGTTTCGGCGGTGGGGAAGGCATACACAAATGCAACCTGATTGCCGGCAGCACTCACGGGCTGGAAGGCTTCATTCATCGCCCCAACCGCATGAATATGCCCAAATACGGCGCCATTTGGGTTACGTACCAGCAGATGACCACGCATTCCCAGCCAATAATCAAGCGCCGCCACCGGTTGACCATCACGACTCGCAGTGACCTGCAATTCGACCGGTACCCCCACTCGTGCGGGAGTGGTCGTCTGCACCATCACCGTGTAATCACCCACTTGGACAGTCGCAGGTAACGGTGATGGGTCAGGCAAGGCCTGTGTCGTATCGTCACCGATTTCCACCTGTTGATGGGTCACTTGCGAGCCACTATTGACGCGTTCGATTTCGATAGCGACATCATAGGTGCCGCGGGCCATGGCGGGGAGATCGACGATGTATCGTCCGGGGGCAGTCCGGGCCGGATGGATATGCAAAAACGTATGTGATTGCGGATCAATCACCACCATATGCATCAAGGCCTGATGATGCAACACGATATCATCGACAGGCAGTCCAGTAGAACCATCATTCACCAATATTTGCAACTGATCAACATTGCGTTGGGCATCACGACTAGGGATTACTTGGGTGACGGCATAGGGTCGACTCGTCGTATCGAGCGTCGGGATGTCGACGCGTAAATTTGGCCATACCATCAACAAACCAATCACCACCGTGATGCTCAGCGATGCGGTAAAGCTGTGTGCCTGTATCGTGCGCACCCACGGACGGGCTTCAGGCCAGATTGTCGTACTAAACAACACCAATGCCAGGATGGCTACTGCCACGAACATAGGAATGGTGAGGGGGGGAATCGTGTTGGGATAGATGGTGATTGGCACGGTAGCCACACCAATCTCCTGTGTCGTATCTTGAATTTGGATGCGTAATTCCCACACCCCTGTTTGTGGTACCGTCACATCAAATACCGAAATCGTGCGCGGACCTGCCGGCACATTGACTTGTTGGCTGACAGTAGCCTGTGAATCTTGGTGCGTGGCAGTCAGTATGAGCTGGGTGGCACCTGCGACATCGCGTTGCGGCCACACTTTGACCGTGAGTAAGGCTGGGGCGCCAGTGGGCACAATGACTTCAATCCGGAGTGGGTAGCTGCCCGCTTGCACATCCAACACCTTGGAACCACCAGCAATAATGCCATGGGCAGAGACGTGCAACGGCCAACAAACTGCTATAATAAAAAGTACCGTAAGCCATGGAGTAACACGTTGCATACATCCCTCCTATGGGCATCCTGCCCTGATATGATGTGGTATTATAACGCCGTGTCACAGCAAACGAGGTTATTTGATGGACTACAGTGATATCATACTCCATCCGGCGACCGTGCACATCCCGATTGGCGCCATTGTTGCCGCCGCCTGCTTTGTCTTTTATGGGTGGTATCGGCGCCTGCGTGATATCGAGCAATCTGGGTACTATTTGGTAATATTTGGCTGGGTGACACTCATCCCCAGTATCATTAGTGGTACCATTGATGCCGTCAATCATTTGCAAAATCCCCGCACGCCCAGTGATGCACTCAACTGGATTAACTTCCACGCTGCCAGTGCCATCGGTCTGCTTGTGGTGCTGTGGTTGGCGTGGCAACTGCGCCGACGCATGACTGGTGTCGTCTGGGAACATCCCCGCTATCGCCAATTTTTGGGGTATATGGCGCTGGTTCTCGTGCTGATTTTCTGTTCTGGGTGGAGCGGTGGGTATATGGTGTATACCCTCCAGCTCGGTCGTCTACCGTAATTTACGAGGAACACATGCTGAGTTTTATCAATTACTTCGTGATTATTTCGCTGATGGAAATTTGCAACCGCCTGCGTTTAATCGACTGGCGCGTTTCTGGTCGCGAAAACCTGCCACCCCGCCCCCAAGGCCTCGTACTGGCCTGTAACCACGTGCAATGGCACGATATCCCCATGATTGGTTGGGGATTGCCCTTGTCACACCGCGGCTGGTGGTTCGCCAAAGTCGAAGTCGTCGACGGTCTGTTTGGCAAATGGTTTACCATGATGCAAGTCATTCCGGTCAAACGAGGCCAACGCGACATCCAAGCCATCGATCGAGCCGCCGAAAAAGTCAAAGAAGGCGCGGTGTTGGTGGTATTCCCCGAAGGCACCCGTAGTTTTGACGGCAAGCTCCAACAAGGGCGCGGTGGCACCGCTCGCATCGCACTGCGGGCCGGCGCACCGATTGTGCCGATGGCTTTTGTGGGCAATCAGCGCAAGTTTTTGTTTAGCAAACGTCATTTGATTATCGGCAAACCCTACTACCCCACCGTGAGCGACCCTAGTAGCGACAAAATCCCCGCCAATGAGATGGCGCGGCTCACTGCCCAAATCATGATTCACATTGGCGACTTGATACCTGCGGAGTTCCATGGCTACTATGCCGCTGAAATTGCAGAATACCAAGCACAGTCAGCTACCTCACCCGTGGTCTAACCAATGCTGAGCACCATCAGCTACCGCATCATCACGGGAATTGTCGCAGTGTGTAATTGGCTGAGGTTGGTACGCTGGCAAGTGAGTGGTATCGAGAATTTACCCGCCCGGAACAGTGGGATGATTTTGGTCTGCAACCACCTCGAATGGCACGACATCCCGTTGATTGGCTGGGGGTTACCCGTTGCTTATCAACCGTGGTGGTTTGCCAAACACGATTTACGCGACGGCTGGTGGTACGGCTGGTGGGTCAAACGCATGCCCATCATCCCCGTCAGACGGGGGCAACGCGACCGCGACGCCGTGCATCATGCGATAGCAGCAGTAAAAAACGGCGCAGTGCTGGTGGTGTTCCCCGAAGGCACGTGGGATTATAGTGGCACATTACTCCCCGCCAAAAGTGGCGCAAGTCGGATCGCCATCCACACCGGTGCCCCTATCGTACCAATGGCGATTGTAGGAAATCATATTTCCCCTTGGGGTAAATCACGCCAACTCATCATCGGCAAGCCTTTTTTTGCCCCCTCACTGGCAACCGACCACACACTCACCGCCAGCGATATTGCCCAACTCACCACCACCATCATGGTCCACATCGCCCAACTCCTGCCACCCGAATATCATGGCTACTACGCACCCATGGTGGCCGCCCAACAAGACACAACCAAGGAGCAGTAATTTATGTTTGCCTACCGTCATTTTGTGGTTATTCGTTGGCTCTGCGACCGGCTACGGGCCTGGGGTATCTTTCACTGGAGCGTCAGTGGCGTCGAAAACTTACCACCCGCCGGCACCCCATTTGTGATGGTGGTCAACCACATCAGATGGCACGACATGTTGACCATCGCCGGCACCATCCCACTGACGCACATCCCCCATTGGTTGGCCAAAGCAGAATTATTTATGCCGGTGAGTAGTTGGTGGTTCCGCGGCATGCAAGCCATCCCCGTCAAACGTGGCCAAAACGACACCGGTGCTATTGACGCAGCCGTGGCAACCTTGCGCCAAGGCAATATCATGATTGTATTTCCCGAGGGTCATCGGAGCGGCAACGGCCAACTGCAAAAAGGCCGCGGTGGCGCGATGCGCATGGCGTTGCGGGCCGGAGTCCCCATCGTCCCTGTGGCCATCCAAGGGGTCGAAAAAGGTCTGCGCTCACCCATCGCCATTGCCTACGGCAAACCATGGCTACCGGTGTCACAGAGCGGCGTCGATGATATCGACCCCACCGAAATGACCGCCCTCACCGATGACATGATGTGTCATATTGCGGCGATGTTACCGGCTGAATACCACGGCTATTATGCAGGGCGTGTCTAGCGCTCGCCCATGATTTTGTCGACCACCCAGATGGCTAAGCGGGCGGCAATTACCGCAAATATGACGCTTACGAGTCGGTGGATGGCTTTACGCTGGGATTCAGTATCCATGATTGCTCTTTCTGAATATGGCGAATAATCTGTGCTGCGTGTCGTTCGACACCAGCACGATCAATATGTTGTGTCTGTACCGAATGGAGCACTGGTTGCCTGCGGTTGTTTTTTTGGCGTAACCACAACCACAGCGTCGCCATCAGCGCACACCCTATCCCAAATCCACGCAAAAACATCGCACACCTACTTTCGTTTGCTCTATTATACCAATACCGGTATCACCTGCAAGAGCCCCATCGACGCTATTTTTGACTGAACGTTCGTGCCATCCATGGTACAATTTGGCACAAGTACGACGATTATCCGTAGGAACACTGATGCCAGAATTACATGCAGCCATCGTTACCCCCCTCAACGCAGACCACCAATTTGATGCCCCTGCCATGGTTACACTGCTGCGCCACCTCGAAGCGCGCGGACTCGATGGCGTCGTGCCCTGTGGCACCACCGGCGAAGGTCCGTCATTTAGTGTGAGTGAACGCATCGCCATCATCAGCACCTGTGTACAACAGCGCGGCAAACTGGGCATCATTGCCGGTACGGGCTGTCAATCACTCGCCGACACGATTGCGTTGACCCAGGCCGCCTTGGCAGCAAGAGCCGACGCCGCCTTGGTGTTGCCGCCGTTTTTTTATAAACAATCGGGTGAAGCGGGCGTCATCGCCTGGTATCGCCAACTCTGTGATGCCTTGCCTCTCGGCAGCAAAATCATTCTCTACCACATCCCACCCATGACCGGAGTGGCGATTACCCCCACGATTATCGATGCGTTGATGCACAGTCATCCGTCGTACATCTATGGCATCAAAGATAGTGGCGTCAATGCCGCCCATACCGCCATGCTGGTTGCCACCTATCCCGCCCTCAAAATCTATACCGGCAACGCCCCCATCCTGGCCCAAGCCATCAATGATGGTGCCACTGGCTCGATTCTCGCAATTGCCAATATTGTGCCTCAAGCGTTACGTCAACTTACCGACAATTCCAGCCGAGCCGACATCCAAACACAGGTCGCCAGTGTAGACGGCTATGTGCGCAAGGTAGGTGCGGTGGCCACCATCAAAGCGATTCTCAATCAGGCAGGAGTGGCTGTGGGTTTGCCGCTAGCACCGCAATTGGCGCACCCTGATGGGGCGCAGGCCTATGCCGAATTCCAGGCTATTGGGGAATATACGGGGTAATTGGGATGATTTATTTGCTGTATGGCCCAGACGAATACCAGCGCAGTGAGTATGTACAGAGCCTGTTGGCGCAAATCCCCGAATCGGCGCGCTCGCTCAATGTGAACCGCGTCGACGGCAAGCGCTTCAAACTCGATGCACTGGCGCAGGCCTGCGAAGCGTTTCCTTTTTTGCATGATCGCCGCTTGGTGATTGTGGAGGATTTGCTCAAAAACCAAAAAGCGGGCAAAGATCGTGATGAGCTCAAAAATTATCTCGAGCGCTTGCCGCCCTGGTGTGATGTGATTTTCATCGAAAACGATGAATTCGATAAACGCAACGCCTTGTTTAACCATATCAGCAAAATCGGCACGGCCCACGACTTCCAGCACCCCAAAGAAACTGAGCTCATTCGCTGGATCGGCGAGCGAGCTCGCCAGCTCAACGTGGTCATCGACAATCCGGCCACTGCCCGTCTGATTGCGATGGTAGGAAACAATGGCCGCACCTTGTTGAATGAGCTGACCAAAATGGCCACCTATGTGCGCCCAGGTGGCAGTATCACCACGGCGGTGGTTGATTTGCTGGTGAGTGATGATACCGAAGAAAACATGTTTGGCTTTGTGGATGCCTTGGCTGCCCGCCGCAAAGGGGTGGCACTGAGCAAACTGCACAAATTGCTCGACGATGGTCAAGCGCCCCAATATTTAATTTTTATGATTGCCCGCCAAGTACGGATATTGCTCCAAGTCCGCATCCTCGATAGTGAACGGCGCCGCCCCAACGACATCGCCAGTGCCGTCGGATTGCGACCTGGGTTTCTCACCGACAAAGCGATCGAGCAAGCGCGCGGATTCCGCGCCAACGAACTCGAACGCCTACACCAACAATTGCTCAAACTCGATCACCAGAGCAAAACAGGCGCCATCGATGTGGCAGCCGGCCTCGATTTGTTGGTAATGGAAGCGTAAACAGAAGTAGGAAGTATAAAGTCGGAAGTATGAAGTGAAGTCGGAAGTAGAGACGCAGCCTGCTGCGTCTTCAATAAGCAGCCTGCTGCGTCTTCACTAGGCAGAATTCATTCGTGCACAAAAAATCCGTGGTGCCAATTGGCACCACGGATTTGCGCTTGACGTACCAATATTACTTGGCAGCTACGGCATTGGCCTTCTTCATGAGGCGTGACTTGCGGCGTGCAACATTGTTCTTGTGAAGCACACCTTTTGAGGCGGCTTTGTCGAGCATGCTGATGGCTGCTTGCAAAGCACTGGCGTCAACGGTGCCTTTGGCAACGGTCTGCTCGGCTTTTTTGACGATGGTACGAACGCGGGCGCGGTAGGAATTGTTGCGGATGCGGCGATCTTCTGAGATGCGGATACGCTTGATTGCTGATTTGGTGTTCGCCAAGGTGACGGTTCTCCCGTATAATTCAACTACTCGGGCTCATAAGAGTCTCTGAAACATGATTATACCAGAACACTACAGGCTCTGCAACAATGACCACAAATAGCCCGGCGCCACGGTCACGCGCCCTCTTCAATACGCTAATTGTCGCCCTCGGATATCTGGCCAGCCGCGTCCTCGGCGTGGTGCGCGACATGTTCATCACTGCCCAATTCGGTACCAGCCCGCTGGTCGACGCCTACCGCGCCGCCTTTGCCATCCCCGATTTGTTGTATTTGGTGGTGGCAGGTGGGGCGTTGGGCACCGCGCTGATTCCCGTATTCCAACAACGACGCCACGATGCCGGCAACGATGAAGCGGGCAAACTCGCCAGTAGTGTGCTCAATTTAATGTTACCCTGCCTCGTATCGATTTCAGTGGTGGCGTGGATTTGGGCCTTGCCGTTGGTACAGCTGACCACTGCTCGTGGCTTCCCGTTGGCAACCCAACAACTCACCGCCGATTTGATGCGGATGCTGTTGCTCCAGCCGATTTTGTTGGGTATCGGCGGGATTTTCAAGGCGGTGCTCGAAGCCCACGAGCAGTTTAGCATCCCTACCCTTGGCTCAAATCTCTATAACCTCGGGATTATTTTTGGGGCGGCGGTGTTGGCCCGTTGGTACGGCATCCATGGCGTGATTTATGGCGTACTAATAGGTGCCGCTGCCTTTACACTTATCCAGATCCCCGCCTTACGCCGGGTCACCTGGCGCTATGCCACCAATGCCTGGCTCCATACCGTGGGGTTAGTTGATGTGGGCAAGTTGTTGTTGCCCCGTTTGTTTGGGCAATCGATTTGGCAAATCAATCTGGCCAGCATGATTGCCATTACGTCAAGCTTTGGGGTGGGAGCAGTGGCTGCCGCCGGATATGCCATGCAGGTAATGTTGTTGCCCCACGGATTAGTAGGGTTGAGTGTGGGAACGGTCATATTCCCGCGCCTGTCACGGCTGGTCGCCCGTGGCGAACAAGCCCAGTTTGGCGTCGAAGCGAGCCTGGCCTTGCAAAGTGTATTGGCGGTGGCGTTGCCTGCGAGCGTAGTGCTGTGGTATGCGGCCGAATTGGTAGTGCTGGTGTTGTATCAACGAGGGTCGTTTGATGCAGCCTCGGCGCAACTCACCGTTGCGGCGTTGCGGGGCTACGCCCTCGGGTTGGCAGGATTTAGTGTGGCCGAGATCGCCGTACGGATTTGGTTTGCCCTCAAAAACACCCGCGTGCCCGTGATTGTCGGCGCAGGCGCCGTTGCCCTCAATCTGGGCTTGGGGTGGTGGCTCAGTCAAACGGGCAGCCCCATCGAGCGCCTCAGTGCCACCGCCACGGTGTTTAGTATTGCCAATACCGTTGAAGCGGTGGTATTGTTGTGGTGGTTGATGCGACGGTATGCCAGTATTCGGATTTTTGACAAATTTTGGATGTGGCTGGTCGGAATCGGCGGCATGGTGGTATTATTACAAGTATGCACCCCGTTCCTGCCAGGCTTACCAACACATAATTTGCACAGTAGTGCAGATTGGCTCCGCGTAGCGCTCTATGCCGGGTTTTATGGAGTGTGTGGGATATGGGGAATCGGGTGGTGTAGTCAGTGGTTTGCCTTGCTCCGCGCCACACGGCGCCGCGCTGACAGCAATCTATCAGCATAAAGGGGTCAAGTATGAGTCGTGTCCTCGCATTAATTTTGGCCGGTGGCGAACATCCCGCCCTGAGCGTCTTGACGGCCGAACGAGCCGAAGCGGCCGTGCCCTTTGCCGGCAAATATCGGATTGTCGATTTCACCCTGTCGAATTGTGTCAATTCGGGTATCACCAATGTAGGGGTGCTCACCCAATACCGCCCCCGCTCGTTGCAAGAGCACGTGGGTGTGGGTAAACCGTGGGACCTCGACCGGCGCATGGGGGGCGTGCATATTTTGCACCCGTACCTCGGCACCGGCATGAGTTGGCAACGAGGCAATGCCGATGCCTTGCGCGCCAATCTCGACTTTATCGGCGAGCAATCTGCCGAGCATGTGCTGGTGCTCGCAGGTGACCACATCTACAAAATGGACTACCGCCCGATGATTGCCGCCCACCTCGCCCGTGGCAGTGATGTGACGGTGGCCGTACACCCCGTTGCGGCCCACGAAGTGCACCGCTTTGGGATTGTGACCCTCGACGGGCATGGTCATGTGCGCCAATTTGTCGAAAAACCAGCCCAGAGTGACTC
>CAISXI010000106.1 GCA_903889425.1 uncultured Roseiflexaceae bacterium
AGACATGCGTGATACGCGCCGATGAGTTGGCTGCGCTATCACATCCGGCATTTTTTGCAACAAAGAGGCTTTATGACAACTGCACCACTACGGGTCGGCATTATCGGTTCGGGCATCGGGCGATCACACGCCGAAGGGTACGCCACCCAATCACGGGTCACCATTGCGGCCATTGCCGGACTCGATGAGCGCTCCAAAACCTTGGCGGCTAGCTACGGCGCCCGTCATTATAGCGAATATGCCGAACTATTGGCTCAACCCGACATCGACGCCGTGAGCGTGTGTGTGCCCAATGGCCTGCATGCCGAAGTGACCTTGGCGGCCTTGGCAGCAGGCAAACATGTCTTGGTGGAAAAACCCCTAGCCCGCACCCCTGCCGAAGGCGAATCGATGCTAGCCGCTGCCAAAGCCGCCGGCAAGATTTTGATGATTAGTTTCAATCATCGCCAACGCAGCGACGTGCAATACATCAAACAAATCATTGAGAGTGGTCGTTTGGGGCGTATCTATTACGCCAAATCCTACTGGATGCGGCGCGCCGGCATTCCCGGCATCAATAGTTGGTTTGTCAACAAAAACATGGCTGGTGGCGGTCCGTTGATTGATTTGGGCGTGCATATGCTCGATATCGCCATGTATTTGATGGGTGAGCCGACGCCGGTAGCAGTGAATGCCGCTACCTACGCCGAATTCGGACCACGTGGCCAAAAAGGGATGAACAGCGTCCGCCAAACAGTCGCTGGCCAATACGAAGTCGAAGACCTGGCTACCGCTATGATTCGGCTCGAAGGTGGTGCTACGCTCCAACTCGAAACCAGCTGGGCCAGCCATGGTCCCAATGGCGACGATTTTGGGATTATTTTGTACGGCACCGAAGGTGGCGCCGAGCTCAAAGTAGTCGACTACCACAACGTCAAAACCGTACGGATTTTTTATGATGAAGCCAACGGCACGCCCGTCGACCTCGTGCCCAACATCAAGCCGGGTGGTGGTCATGTCGATGTCATCAACAACTTCGTGGCCGCCATCCTCGACGGCGCACCCGCCATCCCCTCGGCTGAAGACGGCTTGCGCCGCACCCAAGTCATCGACGCCTGCTACCGCTCGAGTGCCGAAGGGCGCGAAATACGGTTGTAGTGCGCCATCAGTGCAAAAATGCCCTGCTTAAATAGCAATGCGCGCATTGAGTTCTTCGGTTATTTGTGATAGCACATCAGACAATGATTGTTTCGATTCGGATGACGAATTGATGATTGTTTGGTGTGCATTCTGTGGAAAATATTGTTCCATTATTTGATCAAATACGGCACCACGTGACACTCCACGCTCGGCCCGGAAGCCATTGACACTGGTAAACAACTGGTATGCACGTGTGGTATTGCCTTGGAAACAGAGTAATACGATGTAGATGTCGATACAATACAACACACTCTTGGCATTCCCAGATTTGGTTATCTCTTGGAGGGTGATATACAAATAATTCGTTGTAGCCTGTAAATCTCGGGCAAACAATTCATTCATGGCAAGGCGCATATAGGTTTGCAAAATTTCAATGGTGCGAAAGGTTTGTTGATACGCCACCAGTGCCTGTTTGAGTTGGTTACGGGCGAGGGTGTAATCACCCAACAACGACAACGTCACCGCATGTAAACGCAGGATATGGGCATAATAATCGTCAGCCTCGTTGGTTGTATTCGACACAGAAATCAATTGGAGTGCAGCGGCCGAATGTTTGTGTGCGACAGAAACATTGCCGGCAAACAGATGCAGGTAGGCCAAGCAATGATTGGCGCGGCCGTGCCACTCGCTCTTTTGCGCTGTCGCGAAATAATCAATCGCAAATACCAACTCTTGACTTAAAAAATCAAAATCAGTTGGTTGCAAATTCACATCGCGAACCATATACCCGAGTGCTTGCATAACTGCCACCCGGGCGCGGAAATAGTCATTTGTATGCAACAACGCACTAGATCGTACGTGCATAAAACAGCTGATGGCATTAAAGGTCAGCCCGCGTTCACTATATAACTTCCCCAAGGCTAGTTGCATTTCAATATAGGTAGTTGATTGATTTGGCACCATGCGCACACACTGTTCCATCACTTGTACAATATCAGCGGTGTCACCCATTTCAATGGCAATTTCGCTACACAGACAACACAACAAGGCACAGTCATCGACCATACCGGCATTGAGCATCAATGTCGCGACCTGCAACACTCCGGGTAAATCACTCTGAAAATTCAACATGTTGAGGGGGAATTTCATGTCAATGGTAAAACCATCGCACAACACATGAAAAATTGATTGCAGGTAATGAATGCGCTTGACCGGCACCAGCGTTGCGGTTATTTGCGTAAATGTGGTACGTTGCACCATGATATAGGACGCTAACGGATTTTCAACCACTTGCAAATAGCCTTTATTTTTCAGCATTTTGATAGATTCTTCAATTTTGGCAACCGAGGTCTCACAAATCAGCGGTGCCACCACACGGATAAACCGCTCTGACAGTTGGACCTGAAGCACGGTCATTAATTCTAATATCGTGCGGGCGGTGCTATCTAAATGGACAAATGAATCACCGTCGTAGTCAGGTGAATAAACAAAATTCGTCGTTTGCAACTGATTCACCATCTGTTGAATGGCACCGGGATTGCCTTGGGTCGTTTGGGTAATTACCTGCAATAATTCCTTTTGCGGTGCAAACATGCCATTATTGAGCAGGCAGCGTTTGGCAAGAATCCACGCAGGGGAATCATTGGTTTCGTATATCAGTGGTGCAATTTTGGTGATTTGTACGGGGATGGTAGTCGTGACCTCGGGCATATTACGAATGGTAATCAACCACATAAATGCGGGAAAGTGCAGTTGCATATAGTCAAGCCACTGTGTAACGGTAAAGTATTCTGTTTCTTCAAAATCATCAAAGAGCATGATGGGATTGTGGCGTACGATATAGTTGTTTATTTGGGTTTTGATGGGTTGATAATCGTTCGTTTGAATACCAAACTGTTTCAACATCAGCGTTTGGAGTTGGGTAAACGATCGGACATCGGTGATGTTTATTTTCACCACGGGGGTGCCTTTAAACAATTGATATTGGCGTATTAATTCGCCGGCAATCATTGTTTTGCCGATACCGGGTACACCCACGATGATTTGGCATTTGCCGGCAATGAGCTCGTCAAACGCTTGCTGAATCACTTTTTCTTGGCCGATGATGGCATCATCCCATACATTATGGTAAATCCCATGCAGTCCAAGCATGCGGTTCCACTCGTCTTTGGGGAAGTAGCGGGCATATGCGTGGATGTGATTAATCGGAATACGCGTCGCAATCAGCAACGAAAAAAGTTCGGTAGCCGTCATGATGTGTGGCTGCAACCCAAAAAGCGTAGCGATTACCCCATTCACCACGGCAATCGGGGCAGTGGTGTCACGATCGGGCTGGGTCATAAACCAGTCGTTGAATTTGGCGCGACTAATCGCAGTTCCATTGGCGTTGAAGTGCGCAATCAGCTCAGGAATGGCGATTTTTTGTTTGCGCAATCGGCCAATTACGCGACGCATCAATTCGTTAATGGCGACTTTGTCAAATACGAGTGATGAATTTGAATCCATATATATATCCTCGGCAACGCAAGGGGAAATAAAGCAACACATATCAGAGATTTACAATTAATACATACACAGTATACATTTTTTACTATACAAAAATATAGATAATTCCGTCGTTTTTTACGGAATCATCTATATCATCTATATCTGCTATCAACACATCATTTCGTAGCGACGCAGCAGGCTACGTCGCTACGTATTATGCGGTCATCAACTGGCGGCGCATGATGGCGACGACTTCGTAGATGTTTTGATTGGGCATAAATAATCCTAGGTCACGTGGCACAATTTGGGTGTTATTGGTGGCAAAGGAAAAATACTGCTTGAGCATATTATCAAATGTGCCGCCACGGTAGATTTGGCGTTCGTGGCGCAGTTGGTCGCAGATTTGCAACAGCATACGGGCATCATTGAAGCCCCCTTGAGCGAGCAACACGCCACAATAAATATCGATGCTATACAACACATCTTTGAGGCCACCGATGCGCTCCAAGATTTGTACTGCTTCACGCAAATTCACCAGCGCCGATTTTATTTTCATCTCCAACACATCGACGACGGCGACCCGTAAATAGGATTGGGCTATTTCGGAGACTTGGTCGGACTCTTTGTAGGCATTGATGGCGTATTCGAGGTGTTGGCGGGCACTGGCAAAATCGCCAATCGCCGTCAAAATCAAGCCCCGCGAGCGCATCGCATCGCTGAGCCAGTTGGATGGTGTCAATTTGCGCAACAGATTCACGGCCAAGTTATTGTACTCGTGTGATTTACGCAAATCATTAATATGAAAATAGCTGTACGACAGCCGGTGATAAGCCCACGCTTGCCACGCAAAGAGTTGTTGCTGGCGGAAATAATCGACGGCGACGGTTAATTCATCACACAAAATGACGAATTTGGCATCTTGGGCGCTGGTAATATCTTCTAATTCGATGAAGCACTGATTCACCGCCACCCGTGCGCGTAAATATTGATTAGATTGACTCGCCTCGTTGGTGCGTACCTGGGTAAAGTAGGTCATGGCGTAGTGCGTCAACCCACGTTCGCTATACAACGTGCCCATGACTAACTCGAGCTCGACACGCATACTGTCGGCGTCAGGCAGCGCTGCCATGCACTGCTCGCCGAGCTGGATGGCTTGGGCAACCAAGCCGTGCCGGATAAATGCGTCGTGCCAAACACAACAGAGGGTCGTGGCTTCTACGGGCATGGCAGCACTGATTAAGGCGTGTCCTACATAGAGAATAATCGCTAAATCAGTGCGGTAGATCAAACTTTGATTGGAGTTTACGGTGGTAGTCAGATTATCGCTGTCTTGGCACAACGCGGTATAGACACACCGCAACATATCGACGACTTGCTCGTTGCTCAAGAGTGGCAGCAAGTGCTGGCGCACCACATTGGCAACCACATATATTGGTTCGTCGTTTTGGACCACTGTGACATAGCCCGCCGTCGTCAATTGTTGCAAATAGGGAGCGACCGCAGCCCCATCCACCCCAATCAACTGGGGACTCACGGCCAGAATAAAGCTCTGGGTGAGTTGAATGGAGGCACACAGCATGAATTGCAACAGGATCTGGGACGGGGGGGCGAGGTGGGTTAAAGACATTTGGATAATATTGTCGTACAAATCAACATGGGCATCACGTGTAATGCTGCCGGCCATCATTTTGATATAGAGTGGATTGCCTTGGGCTTGGAGACAAATCTGGTGGATGTCTTGGTCGCGGATCTGCATCACCCCTAATTCCAACGTACAACGCCGTACCAGATGATAGGCAGGCGAGGTGTTGTCGCTATAGGCCAAAGGAGTGACCTCAATCAGCTGGTCAGCTAGTTCGGGGTAGTGCGTAAGGGTGAGTTGCGTGGTCAACACAAACGTTATGGCCGGAAAGTGAGCGCCGAGGTATGCCACAAATTGCGGCAACGAAAAACTCGGTGAATCTTTGAAATCGTCGATGAGTAGGCAGGGGGCATGATACTTGACAAATGCTTCGAGTCGATACAAGAGTGGTTCGTTGCCCATGGGACGGACCTGGAATACCGTGGCGAGTTGCTCGAGGAGCATCATAAACGTGGTGGTTTGGCGCACATCAATGTAATATGTCGGCTTGCCCGTGTGGACACTAAAGCGGCGCAACACTTGGAGTGCCAGCGCCGTTTTGCCGACCCCAGGATGGCCAACGAGGATTTTGTTGTAGTGGCGAAGCATACTTTCGTAGATGACTTCGGTGATTTCGTCGCGACCAATCAGCATGTCGTTCCAGGTGATTTGATGGAAGCCATACGCCTTGAGGACGTGATTCCATTCGGTTTTGGGGAAGTAGCGG
>CAISXI010000107.1 GCA_903889425.1 uncultured Roseiflexaceae bacterium
CGAGCTCAGCGGAAAAATGGAGTAGCAGATGCAAACATCGCAACCGCTTAAACCACCCGTTGTTGAAACATACGACGAATTATTGGGACCAGGCGAGACCTATTCGTCCGTTACAGCACGAATCGGTGACATCGTCCTCTACCCAGTCCTCAAAACGCCATGGGGCTGGATTGGTGGCTTTGTGGCCGCTGGTCTATTGCTCATGTTGTATCTCTACTCATTAGCCACGCTGTTTACTGTCGGTATCGGTATTTGGGGTATCAACATCCCAGTTGCCTGGGGCTTTGACATCATCAACTTTGTGTGGTGGATTGGTATCGGTCACGCCGGCACATTGATTTCGGCCGTATTGTTGTTGTTCCGCCAAGACTGGCGTACCTCGATCAATCGCGCTGCCGAAGCGATGACGATTTTTGCTGTGGCGTGTGCAGGTATCTACCCGCTCATCCACACTGGTCGGCCATGGTTGGACTATTGGTTCTTGCCCTACCCCAGCACCTTGGGTATGTGGCCACAGTTCCGAAGCCCACTCGAATGGGACGTATTCGCCATTTCAACCTATGCTACGGTATCGGTATTGTTTTGGTTCATCGGGCTCATTCCCGACTTGGCTACCTTGCGTGACCGCGCCCAACACCCCATCCCGAAACTCTTTTATGGGTTGTTGTCGTTAGGGTGGCGTGGGGCTGCCAAGCACTGGCAGCGCTACGAAAAAGCCTCGCTGATTTTGGCAGGGCTTTCGACGCCGTTGGTATTGTCGGTACACTCAATCATTTCGTTCGACTTCGCCGTGGCACAGCTCCCCGGCTGGCACGTCACCGTCTTCCCGCCATACTTCGTGGCCGGCGCCGTCTATTGTGGTTTCGCCATGGTAATTGTGTTGATGATTCCCATCCGGCGCTGGTTTGGGTTGCACAGCTTGATTACGATGCGGCACTTCGATGTGATGAGCAAAGTCATGTTGGCATCGGGGTTGATTGTGACCTACGGCTACTTCGGCGAAATTTTCTACTCGTGGTATTCGGGTAGCATTTATGAGTACTTCTTGATTGTCAACCGTATAGCAGGCCCATGGGCCTGGTCATATTGGTCACTAATTCTTTTCAATGTACTCATTCCACAGGTGTTGTGGTTCAAGCGCTACCGTACGAATTTGCCGGTGCTCTTCTTTGTGTCGATGTGTATCAACGTCGGTATGTGGTTTGAGCGTTGGGTCATCATTGTACTGAGCTTGACCCGTGACTTCTTGCCCACCTCATGGGGTGTCTATACGCCGACCTTCTACGACTGGGCCACATATATTGGTTCATTCGGGTTGTTCTTTATTCTCTTCTTCTTGTTCATTCGCTTGTTACCAATGGTTGCGATTTTTGAAGTCCGCGACTTGGTACACAAGACCGCCCACAAGGCACACGACAAAGAAGACCATGGACACGCTGGTGCGTAACGGTGCAGTGATGGTTGCATCACGCAATGGTCAATGAGAGGTTTGCATGTTCAAACGCAAGTCAAACGCAGCAGAAGCCGCACCCACCGCACCAGCCACCTATGGCATGATGGCGGAGTTTAGCGGCACCGATGAAATCATCGCTGCAGCAGAATCAGTACGCGCCGCGGGTTATACCCTCGTCGAAGCGTACACCCACATCCCCGTGCATGGACTCGACGACGCATTGGGACACAAACCGACACGACTACCTTGGCTCGTGCTTGCCGGTGGCATCACCGGAGCGAGCGGGTTGTTCGGGTTTATGACTTGGGTCAATCTCGTCGATTACCCGATGAATATCGGCGGTCGTCCGAACTTTAGTTGGCCGGCATTTGTGCCAATCACATTTGAAGGCATGGTGCTCTTTTCGGCACTCGCTGCCGTATTTGGGCTCATCTTGATTTGTGGTTTCCCAATGCCATACCACCCCGTCTTCAACGCCCCTGGCTTTGAACGGGCATCAGTAAACGGCTTCTTTTTGTGTATCGAAGCCAAAGATCCGCAATACGATGCGGCCAACGCTTCTAGTCTTCTCACGAAGCTAGGCGCCACGGCAGTGCACGAGTTCAGTGAGTGAGAAGCATATGCAACTATCAATGACTTCACTCCGACGCATCGTGGCCCGCGTCATCTTGTTGGGGTTGTTCGGATTGGCGATTTCGGCATGTCACCTCGACATGTACGACCAACCCAAATACACGCCACTCGCTGCTAGCGATTTCTTCAAAGACGGGGCATCAGCACGGCGCTTGGTCGATGGTACGGTGTCACGCACCGGTCTCAAAATCGACGAGCGTACCACTGGGCGCGTCGGCGGTGATCCGGCAGGCGAATACGTCACCACCAACCCAATTTCAATTAACGAAGGGGTGTTGGCACGTGGAGAAGAACGCTACAAGATTTACTGCGCATCGTGTCACGGTGTCAATGGTAATGGCAAAGGAATCGTAGCCGGACCATACGCCCAAGGACCACTCAAGGTTAAGCCACCAGCGTTGTTTTATGTAGAGCAACTTCGTGCTGATCTCCAAAAAGCTCCTGATGGCTACTACTTCGATATCATTTCTCACGGCAAGCAAAACGCCCAAGGTGAGTACTCTATGTGGCCGGCAGCTTCACGCATCCAAAACGTCGACGACCGCTGGGCCATCATTGCATACATCCGTGAAATGCAAAAGAACCCACCAGCACA
>CAISXI010000108.1 GCA_903889425.1 uncultured Roseiflexaceae bacterium
AACTTTGGGTGCCGACCAGTAGCACATCGGTGTAACGATCACGCAATGCACCAGCCACAATTTCGCTGGCACTCGCAGAATTACCATCCATCAGTACAAACAAACGCCCCGTAGGAAAGGGTCTCGCTGGCGTCGGTGCAGTGGTATGGAATTCTTTGCGCACGCCGGTGGCACGTTGCTCATAGAGCGCAGTCCCATCATAAAACAACCCCAGCACTCCTTGGGCACTATCGAGTAAACCGCCCCGATTACCACGCAAATCAAGGATATAACCCCGCGGTTTGGCATCAACAAATGCACGCATCCCTTGCGCCAAAATCTCGGGGGTATTGCTTTTGAATTCACTGATGTGAATATAGGCGATATTCCCGTCGAGCGTCTGCCATTCGACACTCGGCAACACGAACTCTGTGCGGGTAATTGTGATCGGAAACGCCGGTGCGGTACCACGCTGCAATGTCAGCGTCACTTGCGTACCCGCCTCGCCCCGTACCAATGCCGCAATTGCCACCGCTGCCTCATCAACACTTTTACCGGCAATCAGTGGCGCGATTTGTACCGTATCAACGGCAATAATTTGGTCGTCGTGCCGCACGCCAGCCTTGATTGCAGGAGCTTCAGCAATCGGCTTCCAGACATACGCTTTGCCATCAGTAATCCGCAAATAAATGCCGATACCAACGGTTTTGCCTTGCATATCATCACTGGTTTGTTTGGCTTTTTCGGGTTCTTGATAAAAAGTATATTTATCACCGAGGGTTGCGAGCATGCCTTCAATGGCACCTTTAATCATGCGGGTATGGTCGATTTTTTCACGGGCATAAAACACCGCATCAACCACCTGCCACGCTTCCCAAAATGGCGCAAAAGCCATCCGCACCCCCCACGGGGTTTGCAGTTGGGCAATGGTGCCAGGTCCTACGACTTGGGCAATGTCGCCACCATAGGGGGTGGCTGCCAACGTCATCGCCAACACCCACCCTGCCACAAATGCCACCATCGTATGGTACCAGCGCATGGGATTATCCTTCCCCGTCGAAATCACCGGCCTGGGTCAGCAGTATCGTCGCAGCCACCAATGGCGCCGTTTCGGCCCGCAAAATTCGGGCACCGAGTCCAGCCGCCTGCCACGTCGATTGCCGACCCAGCCACGCCAATTCATTGGGACTAAAACTCCCCTCGGGACCACTAATCAGCCACGCCGGACGGGTTGCATCGCACGGCAATTGTCGCAGTGGCCGTGTCCCCGGGCCTTCATGACACCAATAGACCTGTGCAGCATCAGGAACGCGCATATCCGTCAACGCCACCGCTGGCGCTAATTGGGGCAATATACCACGACACGATTGCTCGGCCGCTTCACGGATAATCCGTTGCCAGCGTTCACGTTTGGTGGGGGATACGCCGCCATCACTCACACTGCGTTCGGCAATGATTGGCACAATGGCACGCACGCCAATCTCAGTGGCTTTTTGTAATAACCATTCAAAACGCTCAGCGCGGATTAGCGATACCGCAAGTGTCACCTGCAAGTGCGGTTCACCCGTGGCCACAAACGCATCAACCACCTGCCAACTCGCCTGCTTGGGAGTTAATTCGCTGATACGCACCACGGCAGCCTGACCCAACCCATCGAGGAGCATGATTTGTTGGTCCACTCGTAAGCGCAATACCCGCGACCACTGATGCACCAAATTGGCATCAGTGGTCGTACCGGCGGCAAATGTATCTGCATCCACAAAAAAGCGATGCGTATTGGCGATAGGGGTGGCCATCGAACTATGCGTCCCGTTGATGCACAAGCGCCACCCAATCGCCTTCGCTACGGCGATTGATGCGGGTAAGTCCGGCGGCTGCAAATGCCACGGCAACTTCGTCTTCGCGGTCGGCAATAATCCCCGAGCTAATCAAAATCCCACCAGGCTTGAGGGCGGTTTTCATGTCGTCTGCCAAAAAGACCAACACTTTGGCAATCAGATTGGCCGCAATCAAATCGCACTGCAATGACTCAGGATCGATGGCCACACCTGGTGGGACATCTGGCAAATCCCAGCTCAGCCAATGCCCGAGGGTATTGCCTTTGCCGAGGCTGCCTTCGATAATTTTCATGCGGTCCAGCACACCATTGGCTTCGGCATTGATACGGGTGGCATCGACGGCGATACCGTCGGTGTCAATCGCAATGATTTCACGGGCACCGAGGTGGGCTGACTCGATCGCCAAAATCCCCGACCCACAGCCCAAATCCATCACACGGGTATCGGGGGCTTGGTAGTCTTCGAGGAATTGACAGCACATGCGGGTGGTGGGATGCAAGCCCGTGCCAAAGGCCATGCCGGGGTCGAGTTTGAGCACGATATCATCGGGTCACGGCGTGTATTCGTGCCACGAGGGCACAATCACGGTACGGCGCCCAATCCGTTGCACCGTATAGTGGCGCTTCCAGGCT
>CAISXI010000109.1 GCA_903889425.1 uncultured Roseiflexaceae bacterium
CCCTGTGACCACGAAGGAGTCGATGTCGATGCCCTCAGTGCCGTGTTGACCGAATGCCAGCAGGCCGGGCAACGGGTGGCATTTTTTTATACGATTCCTACGTTCCAAAACCCCACTGGCACTTCATTGTCCCCAGCCCGCCGCCAGCAACTTGCCCAGCTGGTGGCCAATAGCGGTTTGCGTATCGTCGAAGACGACGTCTACCGTGAATTGTGGTATGAACATGTCCCAGCACTGTCGTTGTGGGCCAGTATGCCCCGTGGCACCGTGATCCGACTCGGGTCGTTTGCCAAATCGCTCGCCCCTGGCTTGCGCCTCGGCTATATCACCGCCGATGTCGCAACCATCCAGCGTTTGGCCGGCTCGGGGTTGCTCGATAGCGGCGGTGGGATTGCTCACTTTCAATCGTTGATCGTCTCCGAAATCATGGCTAATGGCGATTTTGCCGATATCGTGTCGCTTTATCGTCAGCGCTACGGGGCGCGTTGCCACGCCTTGCATACCGCATTACTGCCCCTCCAGGCACATGGCTATCAGTGGTATCGTCCGACTGGCGGCTATTTTTTGTGGATGCGTTTGCCGGCAGGACGTGACGAACAACAATCGTTGGCCCGGCTCGAAGCCCGTGGCGTGTCGGCGCTGCCCGGCCAACTCTTTAGCCAAGGTCCACTTGGTTATGCCGCCTTGCGCTTTTCGTTTAGCCTCTATGACGAAGCGACCTTGAGTCATGCTGGTGCGATAATTGTTGATACACTGATGAATTAATTTTTGTTGAAAAAACGTGGGGCGCGGCCGTGAATCACATACAAGCCCGTGGCGGATATCCGCCACGGGCTTGAGGTTGTCCGATGCGCAAGCGGTGCGCTTAGGCGCCCCCGAGTGTTTCGCCGTCGGCCAAAATATTTTTTTGCCAGCCGGCCACTGCTACCCGGGCAGGAATCAGCACGTTAGTGCCGATACGCGCATCGTTGGGAATAGTGGTGTGCATACCGATGATTGTCAAGCCACTATTGAGTAACGTGGGGATTTGGGTGTTGACTGCGCCGCCACGGCCATGTCCCACGTGGGCGCCGCTGCCTACCACGACGTTTTTGTCGATGATGGTGCGCTCGATGCGACTCCCTGCCCCCAACGTGACATTGGGCAAAATAATACTGTCGATGACGCGACATCCTGCCGGTACCACCACCCCTGGTCCAATCAGTGAGCCTGACACCTCGCCATCGACGCGACTGCCATCACAAATCATGCTATTTGATATGCGGGCGTGCGGGCCGACTTCGGCGGCGGGCATTTCGGCACTGCGGGTATGAATTACCCAATTGGGATCACTCAAATCGAGGGCGGGTTGGGCGCTGAGCAATGCCATGCTAGCGTCGTAGTAGGCTTGGATGGTGCCGACGTCGGCCCAGTAATCAGGGAAGGTGTAGCTGTTGACGTTGGTTTCATTGATTAATACCGGCATCAAATCGCGGCCAATGTTTTCGCCCAAATGCCGTTGGAGCACGTCGATGAGGTATTGTTTGCGGAACAAATAGATGCCCATCGAGGCGAGGGTCGATTCACTCTGGGCTGGTTTTTCGACAAACTGCCGCACATGCCCATGTCCATCGAGCGTCACTATCCCAAAGCGGTGCACTTCGTGGGCTGCTACTGGATGCACGGCCACAGTCACATCGCTCCCCCGCGCGAGGTGGGCAGCAATCATCGGGCGGTAATCCATTTTGTAGATATGGTCACCAGCAAGTACCAGTACGTGCTCGGCCGATTGCTCGCCGATAAAGTCGAGATTGGCGCGCAAGGCATCGGCATTGCCCCGTTGCCACGTCATGCCACTGCCGAGGTAGGGGTGCAAAATATGCACGCCCCCCATGCGCCGGTCGAGGTCCCACGGTTTGCCCACGCCCACGTGCTCTTGCAACGAGCGGGGGCGGTATTGGGTAAGTACTCCTACATTGGTGATGCCCGAGTTGACACAATTTGATAGCGTGAAATCGACAATCCGGTACTTGCCGGCAAATGGCACGGCAGCTTCGGCGCGTTCGGCGGTCAATACGCTCAGGGCAGGATGTTCACCACCGGCCAAAATTAATGCGAGGACACGACTCATACTTGACCCCTTTAGGTTGCATCATTGCGTTCGACTGGGCGCCGCGTGGCGCGGAGGAGGGCAAACCACTGACTACACCACCCGATTCCCCATACCCCACACATCCCATAGAACCCGGCATACACGGCCACACGGAGCCAATCTGCACCGCTGTGCAAATTGTGGGTCGGTAAGCTTGGCAGGAATGGGGTGCATACTTGTAATAATACCACCATGCCGCCGATTCCGACCAGCCACATCCATGATTTATCAAAAATCCGAATATTACCATAGCGCCGCAGCAACCACCACAGCAATATCACTGCTTCGACGGTATTGGCAATGCTAAACACCGTTGCGGTGGCACTGAGGCGCTCGATGGGGCTGCCCGTTTGACTGAGCCACCACCCCAAGCCCAGATTGAGGGCAACGGCGCCTGCGCCGACAATCACGGGCACGCGGGTGTTTTTGAGGGC
>CAISXI010000110.1 GCA_903889425.1 uncultured Roseiflexaceae bacterium
CTTAATCATGCTATTTGTAAAATAATTTACTTTTATACGATACACTACATCCATTTTTTAGTCAATATTACTTTGGTAATACAACTATTTTTCAGCACACTATAACAAAATATTTAATCTATACAAAGCAATATTTTAATTATTTATCATAGTAATATTGTTATTATTTATTTTCGAAAAAATACACATACATAGTCGATAAGTATAAAAAATAACAACACAATTGGTAATTCAAATCATCTTACCGCACTCATGGCTTATTTTTGTTACAATCGAGATATACCGGCATCCAATGGAGGGTGTAATAAATGGTAGTGCGCCACCGCATCGCAGTTCAAGTCGGCATGCATGACCCGTATTGGGTGCAAGTCCGTGAAGCGGTGATTCGGCATGCCAGCCAGCGCAACGTCGAAGTCGTCCAGATCGGGACACTGACACGCAATATCACCAATTTACAGTTATTGCCCCACGAAATCGATGAATTTTTCGAAGAATTACTTGTCCAAGATGTGCATGGACTGATTTGTAATACCGTTGCAGAGACCTTGTTGCGCCGGATTGTGGCCCGAGGTATCCCAATTATCGATGCCTCTGAGAGTTTTTTGCGCTACCCGTTATTTACGTCGCGTCGTGGATTATACGACGCGGCGCACACCGTCGGTCACTGGTTGGCAGAGCGGTTACAACCCCATGCCCGAGTGCTCGTGGTGGGCGGGTATGACGATATGGGGTTATCGCGGCTGATGGGGATAAAGGATGCGCTTGCCACCGTACCAACGATTCAATTAATTCATATCCCCTGTGAATGGCTCTATCACGATGGGGTGGCAGCCACCGAAGTATGGGTCAATAGTGATGTGACACCGATAGATGCCGTATTTGGCTTGTCGGATTCACTCGCAAGTGCTGGGCGGGACGTACTGGCCCGCCACAATCGCCTGCCACCCCACGCCTTGATTACGGGCATCAATGGTGATCCCTTGGCAATGGCCGCAATCAACCACGGCCAGATGCATATGACCGTCGAAACGGTGATTGATTCATTTGCGGCCCAGATGATTGATTTGGCGATTTACAGCATCCAAACCAAACAGCTCCCTGCCACCTATGACCCACCACGCCGCGTGATTGAGCGGCACAATGTGGCCCAAATTGCGGTCGAAAAACTGGTCTCGTTAGCCGATCTCACCAATCAGTTGGTGGGCGTCAATCGCCAAAGTGAACAACGCCGCTTACGCCAAATCGAAACCAGCATCGCTATCACCCAACGGGTTGGAACGATTCTCGAACATAGTCAGCTCATCAACGAAATCAGTGGCTTGATTCGTGTCAATTACGGCTATGACCGGGTATTGTTGTGGCGCTTTGATGAGCATGGTCAGCTCCATACCAATTCCGCCCACGCCCCCCAGCTGGCCGGAACGGCGTTAGGGGCGGCACTTCACGACCAACGGCCGATTTTCATCCCCGATACCAGCATCAGCACCCGCTATGTCACCGATAGTCATCAGCTCGACACCCGTACACGCGTAATTATCCCGATTCGCTTCAACAACACGATTACGGGACTGCTCGATGTACAAAGCACCACCCTCGTACCCCATACCCATGATGAAATCGACGGGTTGCAATTGGTGGCCGACCAAATCGGGATTGCCTTGCGCAATATCGATTTATATCAAGCCGCCAAAACTGCCCAATATGCGGCTGAGCAAGCCGATCGCCTCAAAACTCGCCTGTTGGCGAATGTCAGTCACGAATTGCGCACACCGCTGCATATCATCCTTGGTTATAGCCAATTACTTGTCACCGACCCGACACCCCACGGTGACGCCCTCAACGATAGTGTGCGCGCTGATATTGTGACTATCCAACGTAGTGCGGAGCATTTGATTTTGTTGATTAATGACTTGCTCGATTTGTCACGGGCCGAAATCGACGAGCTGGTATTGTTTGCCGAGACCATTAACCCACACGCCCTGATTACACAAATTTTTAGTGAACTGAATACCACATTCCACAATCCGCTAGTGACGTGGGAATTGCAGATCCCCGCTGAATTACCGATGCTGTATGTTGACCCGGTCCGCATCCGGCAAATCATCACCAATTTGTTGAGCAACGCCGCCAAATTCACCCACCACGGGGCAATTACACTGGGGGCAACGGTACATCCGCCCTACCTGCATATTTGGGTCAGCGATACGGGTACGGGGATTGATCCCACATATCAAGCACGCATATTTGAACCATTTGTAACCATTGACCAGCACCAACAACACCCCAATGGCGTGGGATTAGGGCTTGCGATTACGCGCCGCTTAGTGGCACTCCATCACGGGATATTGACGGTAGAAAGTCAATTTGGGGCAGGAAGTACCTTCCATGTCAATTTACCATTACGGGGACTTGATGCGACGACATTACCGCCGCCACCATCGACACTACCGGCGGTGTTGATTGTACTCAGCAATAGCGACCAAATCCGCCCCGCCATCCAACACATCGCCCAAAAAAACCAACTGACCATCCAACGCGCGCAGACGACTGCACAATTAGATGACTTGATTCACCAATTCCATCCAGTTGCAATCAGCTGGGATAGTACCGACTCGTTTCGTGAAGAGACACAACTCATCGAGTACATTCAAACGCATGCATTGCTAGGGCGGGTGCCGTTTCTGGTGTATAACAGCTCAAACACCCTAGGAAATACACCTATTTTGCAAAAACCAATGAGCAATGATTCATTCATCGCCACCATTCGTTTGCTGGTAAGCCAACAACAAACAGCAGAAATGCGATTTTTGATTGTCGATGATCACCCTCAAATGCACGTATTGTACCGAAGCATCATCGAGCGCACCTTTACCAATGCGACATTTACATCGTGTTATGACGGGATTCAGGCCCGCGAACTTTTACACCACAGCCCTACGCCCAATGCGATTATTTTGGATTTGGTCATGCCTGAAGGGGATGGATTTGAATTGCTGGCCTGGATTCGGAGCAACGAACGACTGCATGCCGTACCCGTCATCATCATTAGTGGCAAAGTGCTTACCCGTAGTGAAATCCAGCGCCTCAATTACCCCAACACCGTCATGCGCCCCAAACTAGGTGGCACTATCGACGATATCGATCAATTGTTGGATGGGATCACGCGGGGCGATGCCATCAATCCACCACACCTGAGTAGCGTAGCCCGCATCGCCATGGCCTACATTCAACAACACTATACCCAGCGGGTGAGTCGTGAGCAGATTGCGAGTGTAGCTGGCGTCAGCGAAAGCTACCTCACACAAGTCTTCCAACAAGAATTGGGGGTCACTCCGTGGGTATATTTGACGCGCTACCGTATCGCCCATGCCTGCCAATTATTACGTGAAAAAAACGATGCCATCACCGCTATTGCCATTGCGGTCGGGTTTGATGATCCCGGGTACTTTAGCAAAGTGTTCCGCAATGAAATAGGGCTCTCACCTCGCGAATATCGTAACAATAAAAATCAGCAGTAGGATTGTCGTTTATCTCGCACAGGGCACGCAGAGAACGCAGAAACCCCAACCATGCTACGGGTGCCAGCACCCGGTTACGAAGGATGAAATATAAAGTCGAAAGGATGAAATAACAGCGGTAGTCAATAAAACTCAGTAAAGCAATGCTTCATACTTTCTACTTCATACTTTCTACTTCATACTTTCTACTTCATACTTTCTACTTCATACTTTCTACTTCATACTTCATACTTTCTACTTCATACTTCATACTTTCTACTTCATGCTTCCTACTTCAGTTGGAGGCCTGCCTACGCAAAATGCTTGGTGGCTCACGCGGAGGGACGGAGGCGCGGAGACATATCATCATCTGGGCAAGCCGACGAGATTCCACGCTACGGTTGCCTAAGCAACCGGCATGGAATGACGTTGGGAACGGGTGCCAGCACCCGGTTACGAAGGATGAAATATAAAGTCGAAAGGACGAAATAACAACGGTAGTCAATAAAACTCAGTAAAGCAATACTTCATACTTCATACTTTCTACTTCATGCTTCCTACTTCAGTTGGAGGCCTGCCTCCAACTTTTCGCTTTTTTTCCTATTTTTTTGACGTTTAATCCAAGCTATTCATGGGATAACCCCGTATTGTAAGTAAATACAAGCATATAGTTCGGCAAGGTGGGAGTAGATGCAATGGCAGCGCATACAAGCGCGGTGCTTATTATCGAGCACGACCCACTGATACAGTCACTGTATACCCGGACGCTCCAGCACGAATATGTGGTATTGACGGCGCAAACCGTTGAACAATGTGAAATGTATTGTGGTCGTTTGGATTTACGAGTAGTGATTATTGAGCCCCATCGTCCCGATGGATTAGGTGCCCAACTATTGGCGGTATTGCACCACCAATTACGCGAGCGTCACGTGCCGATTATCGTATGTAGTGTCCTGAATGCCCAACGGACTGACCAAGACACCGGTTTATTTCGTTACCTTGTAAAACCCGTTTCGCCTGATGTATTGCGGCAACTGATTGTACAGATTTAATGGTTCATTATTGGATTTTATGACCATAGTTGGTCAATGTTTTGACAGCGAGGGAGCGTCACGATGACTACACACCGCCAACCACGATTGGCAGCACGGCGTGAAGCCTTGTACGCATGGGCGTTTGTGGCACCGAGTTTGATAGGCTTTTTGGTCTTTTTTGCGGTGCCGTCGGTGCGCGGGTTGTTGATGAGTTTCACCAATTGGGATTTGTTGCGCCCGGCCAAATTCGTCGGTCTTGCCAATTATGTCCGGCTGTTTAGTGATGCTGATTTTTTGCATGCCTTAAAAGTCACCGCATACTATGTCCTGATGAATATTCCCATTCAGACCACGTTGGCACTGGGGATAGCCGTGATGATGGACAAATTTTCGAAGTCGACGATTATTCGTGGAATTTTGGTGTTGCCGTGGTTGTTGCCCAACATCGTCGTCGCCTTGATCTGGTTATGGTTACTCGACCCCACCATGGGGTTCCTCAATCAAATCATCATGGCGTTAGGCTTCCAACGCCAGCCGTTTTTGGGGTCAACAGATCAAGCGATGCCGACGATTGCGGCCATCAATATTTGGCGGCATGCAGGCTACACGGCGATTTTGCTTTATGCCGGGTTGCAGACCATCCCCAAAGAAATCTACGAGGCAGCATCCATCGATGGTGCCAACGAACGGCAAATGTTTTTTGGGATAACGATTCCGTTGCTCCGACCGGTACTAGTGTTTGTATTGGTGACTACGATTATCGGTTCGTTCCAGATTTTTGACACGATTGCAATTACCACCAAGGGTGGGCCAGTCGATGCGACGCGGGTGGTGTACTGGTACATCTATGAATACGCCTTTGTGCGCTTCAAGATGGGCTATGCTACGACTATTTCGGTGGCACTGTTTGTTATTTTGATTACGATTACCTTCATCCAGATGCGCTACTTTAACGCCAATTCATCGGATTTAGATTAGTAGGCATACTGAGGAGTACGATTATGAGCCGCGCGCACACACGCACAGCCCCCACGATACAACTAGCGACTATTTTGGCATGGATTGCCTTTGCGTTGGTGATGTTGGTGACGTTGTTCCCTGTTTATTGGGTACTACGCACTGCCCTTTCGGACTACAAAGAAATCTACGTGCAAACTTTCGTCCTGTGGCCGGTAGGATTTACCCTCGACAACTTTAAGCGGGTACTCGGCATGTTTAGTGCCGAGCAATCTGTGGCCATGGGTGGCACCGCCACGGGTATCAATTTTTGGTTGTATTTACGCAATTCAATCATCGTTTCGACGTTTTTGGTGGCAGGGCAGACCTTTTTTAGTGCCATGTCCGCCTATGCCTTTGCGCGCTTACGTTTTCCTGGGCGCGATCAGCTCTTTTTCTTGTACTTGACGGCCATGATGATTCCTGGGGTGGTGACGTTGATCCCCAACTTCATTTTGATTCGTGACCTCAAGTGGCTCGACACCTTCCAAGGCATCATGGCGCCAGGGTTTTTGATGACGCCATTCACCGTATTCTTTTTGCGGCAATTCTTCCTCGGCATCAATCATGAGCTCGAAGAAGCCGCAACCCTTGACGGTGCCAGCATCCCCATGATATTTTGGCGGGTGGCATTACCGTTGAGCATCCCCGCCTTGAGTACACTGGCGATTTTGCAATTCATCGCCACCTGGAACGACTATCTCTGGCCGTTTTTGGTTGGCAAAAACGAAGCCGTGCGTGTACTTACGGTAGCACTAGCAATCTTCCAGTCACAGACGCCCCAAGGGGCCCCTGACTGGGGTGGGTTGATGGCGGGCACAGCATTGAGTCTGGTGCCCACCTTGGTGATTTTCTTGGTCTTTGGACGCCGCGCAGTAAATGCGATTCAGTTTACCGGCTTCCGCTAACTCATTTGGCATCAACGGTGCATTTGCACCGAGTTGCATACAGGTTGTTTTTCGTTTTAGGAGGACTCATGCGTTCACGTATCAACGCGCTGGCCCTGGCCCTGTCAATCGCCGCAAGCATGCTTTTGGTAGCATGTGGTGGTGCCGCAGCCCCAGCCGCCGAGCCAACCGCAGCTCCAGAAGCCGCTGCAGCTACCGAAGCCCCCGCTGCCACCGAAGCCACTGCAGCTCCCGCTGCTGAAGCAGTCACCATCCGCTACGGCTTGTGGGACGGCAATCAACAGCCCGCCTACGAAGCGTGTGCTGCTGCCTTCACCGCCGAAAACCCCGGCATCACCGTCAAGGTGGAGCAAGCAGGTTGGGGCGACTATTGGAATGGCGTGCAGACCGGTATGGTCAGCGACACCGCTCCTGACGTCTTCACCAATCACTTGGCCAAGTACCCCGAGTTTGCCTCAAAAGAGCAACTCGTCGACCTCAAGCCATTCATCGACCGTGATGGCGTCGACACCAATCAATACTTGGCTGGCTTGGCCGACCTCTGGGGCCGCGACGGCAAGACCTATGGTTTGCCCAAGGACTGGGACACCATTGCCGTGGTATACAACCAAGACATGCTCGACAAGGCTGGCGTAACTGTTGACGAACTCAACAACGCTGACTGGAATGCCAAAGACGGCGGTTCGTTCGGTCAAATCATCAAGAAGTTGACCCTCGACGCCAATGGTAAGAACGCCCTTGACGCTGACTTCGACAAGACCACAGTCGTACAATACGGCTTTATTCCTGGCGGTAGCGGCGGCGCTTATGGTCAGACCCAATGGAGCCACTGGGCCGTTTCGAACGGCTTCAAGTTCAATGACGGTCTCTATGCCACCAAGTACTACTACGACGACCCCAAGTTGGCCGAAACCATTCAATGGTACGCCAACCTCAACCTCGTCGACGGCGTAGCCCCCACCTTGGCCGACGTCAAGAGCCTCGGCGCCAACGCCCTCTTCACCGGCGGCAAGGGTGCCTTGACCACCGACGGTTCATGGATGATTGGTGCCTACACCAAGGACACCAAGTTCAAAACCGGCTTCGCTCGTTTGCCCAAGGGGCCAGAAGGTCGCAAGTCGATGTTCAATGGTCTCGCCGACTCAATCTGGGTTGGTAGCAAGCACCAAGAAGAATCCTGGCAGTGGTTGAAGTTCGCCTCGTCACCAGCTTGTGAAAACATCGTTGGTAGCTATGGCGTTGTCTTCCCAGCCGTGCAATCAGGTGTAGATGCTGCTTTGGCAGCCTACACGGCCAAGGGTATCGACGTCTCAGCCTTCACGGCTCAGGCCACCGAAGCCAATGGTACATTCTTGTTCCCCGTCACTGACTATGCGTCAGAAATCGGACCGATCATGGATGCCTTGATGGATAGCATCATGCTCGGCGAAAAGACCGCAGTCGATGGCCTCAAAGAAGGCAACGACCAAGTCAACGCCCTCTTCCAGTAACTTCGGGTTACACCGACGCTTGGTGGCTGGGGCAACCCATCCACCAAGCGTTTTTCATTTGTCTCATACCTCTGGCAAACTGCTCGGTTTTGAATGTGTAATTTCCACAGTGATACCAATGGACCGTCACTGTATTATGATATGCAGGGAAGCGCGATAGCCCACTACGCGTGGTACCTATTGTTTGGTGTTATGTGGATTATGTGGTCAGAAAGGAATCGACGATTCATGGCTATTATTACTTTTATCGGCGCTGGGAGCACTGTTTTTGCAAAAAACTTGCTGGTCGACATTTTGTCGTTCCCCGAACTCTCCAATGCCACCATTCGTTTGTTTGACATCGACTCGGAACGCCTCAAGACCTCAGAAGTCGTTGCCCACAAAGTGGCCGAAGCGTTGGGTGCCAAACCAACCATTGTCGCCACCACCGATCGCAAAAAAGCCCTTGACGGCGCCGATTATGCCATCGCCATGTTCCAAGTAGGGGGCTACAAACCCTCTACCGTCATCGACTTTGACATCCCCAAGCGCTACGGCTTGCGCCAAACCATTGCCGACACTCTCGGCATCGGCGGCATCATGCGCGGCTTGCGCACCATCCCCGTCATGCTCGATATGTGCCGCGATATGGAACAAGTCGCCGGCGATATTACCTTCCTCAATTACGTCAACCCGATGGCGATGAACTGCTGGGCCATGTCCCGCGCCACCCCCATCAAAACCGTCGGCTTGTGCCACTCGGTCCAAGGCACCGCCGAACAATTAGCCGATGACATTGGCGTGCCCATCGACGACATCAACTATGTCAGCGCCGGTATCAACCACATGGCCTTTTATCTCAAATTCGAAAAAGATGGCCAGAGCCTTTACCCCGCCATCCAAAAAGTCTACAACGAAAAACGCGTTCCCGATTGGAACCGCGTGCGCTACGAAATTTTCAACCGCTTCGGCTACTTTGTCACCGAATCAAGCGAACATTTCGCCGAATACACCCCGTGGTTCATCAAGCGCGACCGCCCTGAACTCCTCGAAGACTTCAACATCCCCATCGATGAATACATTCGTCGTTGCGAAAACCAAATCGCTGGCTGGCATCAGCTCCGCAGTGATTTGATCACCTCCAACGCCCCCATCGAAGTCAGCCGGAGCCACGAATATGGCTCACTCATCATCCACAGCATGGAAACAGGCCAGCCCCGGGTGGTCTATGGCAACGTTCCCAACAAGGGCTTGATCGACAACTTGCCCGCCGGTTGCTGTGTCGAAGTACCTGTATTGGTCGACAAAAGCGGCTTGCAACCAACCAAAATCGGCACCTTGCCCCCCCACTTGGCGGCCATGATGCAAACCAACATCAACGTGCAGTCATTGACCGTCGAAGCGGCCTTGACCGGCAAGCGTGAACACGTCTACCACGCCGCTGCCTTTGACCCACATACTGCCGCCGAGCTCTCACTCGACCAGATTTGGAATTTGTGCGACGATTTGATTGCCGCCCACGGCGACATGATACCCACCTTGAAGTAGGAAATGTGAAGGCGGAAGTAGGAAGTACCGGAATCTCCCTGCATTGCGCCATACAATCTCTCACAAAACGAACCTCGATGCAAATGTATCGAGGTTCGTTTGATTTATTGCGGCGTGGCATTGCGGCGGGCCAACCAGATGCAGACCATCACCGCCCCCGATGCCCCCAACAACACCGGCGACGGCACTTCGCCATCAATCGGCCAGGCCCACATCATCGTCAGAAACGATTGCAACAATTGGATCTGACTGACCCGGGGAATACCCCCCAACGCCAAGCCGTGATACCAGGCAAAAAAGCCAAAAAACATGCTAAAGACACCCAAATAACTCAAGGCTAGCCAGGCAGCCATCGGCACCGCCACTGTCGGCGCCAACGCAATCGTGGGCCAAATCAAGACCGGCGCAGCAATCACATTGGCCCAACAAATTGTGCGCCAGCCACCCAGCTCACCCGCCAACTTGCCGCCAAACACATACCCGACGGCGGCAATCAAGACCGCGGCAATCATGGCCGAATCACCGATAGTTACCCCTGCACCACTCTGCCACAGCACCACGCCCACTGCGATACTACTGCCGGTGACTGCCGCCAGCCAAAACTGCCAGCGCAAGCGGTAGTGCAACACCACCGCCCCCAACGCCACCGTCGCCAACGGGAGTAGCCCATTTACAACCGATCCGTGCCCGGCTGGTACGTATTTCATGGCTATTGATGAAAAAATCGGGAAGCCGATGGTGACACAGCTGGCAGTAATCGCTAAGCGGCGGAGCTGGTCCCACGTCGGCCATGGCGTCCGCGTCACCAACAAGGCAATCATCGATAATACGCCTGCCAGCAAGGCGCGGGCAGCCCCCACAAACACGGGGTCAAAACTTGCAACTGCGACCCGTGTCATCGGCAACGACACACTAAAAATCAATACGCCTACGAATCCCCATGCCATGCCGGCATTGGCCTGTTGTTGTGTGGTCACAATTGTCCTTTGGCAAAACTTGATACTCGGTATCATACCGTATCTCAACAGCCGCGGTAGCTCATTTTCATCAATACCGGTGCTACAATAGAGCCACAACGCGACCAATTCACCCCGCACCCCCACGTTTTTTTCAATAATATCATCTACACACCACCGCAATTGCGGGTATAGCTCGCACCCGAAAAGAGGCCACTATGCCACGAATCATCGTCGCCGGTCATCTCTGCCTCGACATCATCCCCGACCTACATGCGCTCCCCGTGGCAGCCGTAGCACTCCCCGGCCGGCTCAATGAAGTAGGTGCGCTGACGATTGCGCTGGGGGGCGCTGTCGCCAATACGGGGCTTGCCCTGCACCTATTGGGGGGCGAGGTGGGCTTGGTGGGGCTGTGTGGCAACGATTTCGTGGGGAATGCCATTTACCAACAGCTCTATGCCCGCGACCCGCAGCTGGTCCGGAACTTGACCATCGATCCACGCCAAGCCACCTCATATTCGGTGGTGGTGGCGCCGAGTGGCCAAGATCGCGCGTTTTGGTACTTCCCTGGCACCACCGCCCACCTCGATGTGGTGCATATCACCCCTCATCTCACCGGCGCAGATTGGCTGCATATCGGCTACCCACCCATGCTGGCCGCCTTGATGGCCGACGATGCCGCGCCGCTGGTTGGGTTGCTCCAACAGGCCCATGCCCACGGCATCACCACCAGCATCGACATGGTACTACCCGACCCGCGGGCCGCCTCCGGCCAATACCCCTGGCCGCACATCTTGACACGCATCTTGCCCCATACCGACGTGTTTGTGCCCAGTGCCAGCGAAATCTGTGCCATGCTCCGCCCCGACCTCTATGCCCGTTGGGGACATGACTGCGATCAGCAATTGAGTCACGCCGATATCACCAGCATCTGTGCCGAGCTCGTTGACCTCGGGGTGGCAGTGGCCGGCATCAAACTGGGCAGTCGCGGGCTTTATCTGCATACCGCACCAGCGACGGCGTTCACCCATCTGCAATGGCTCGCTACTGCCCAATGGGCCAACCAACGTCATTGGCAGCCGGCCTACCCCGTCACGGTGGCAGGCACCGTCGGGGCC
>CAISXI010000111.1 GCA_903889425.1 uncultured Roseiflexaceae bacterium
ATGAAACACCCCGCTTCTGGTTTTATAGAGGTGTATATACATGTCAATGCATATTGGGCAAAACCCAATTGGACTCGCCGCCTATAGCTTCCCATGGCGCTGTGGCTTTGCTGGCGCGGGTACAGCCCGGGTCTGCCCACGACCATATGATGCCCACGCGTTACTCGAATTGGCGGCTTACCATAATCTGGCCACCATCGAAATCCCCCTCGACATCATCAAAGACCACACCACCCACGGCCTCAGAGAGTTCCGCAAGCGTGCCGATTCGTTGGGGATTGCGATTGTCCTCGATGGTGCCGTCATCGATGAAGCAATGCTGACTAATTTGATCCCGGCGGCGGCGGCACTGGGGGCCCCCATCGCCCGGGTCATGCTGAGTGGCATGCTCGAAGGCGCCCGGGCTACCTTCCCGGGTGGCTGGGATGCACATCTGGCCAAGCAAATCACTGTCCTGCAAAAAATGCGCCCGTTGGCCGAACAATACAACGTGGTGATTGCCCCCGAAAACCACCAAGATCTCAATAGCGCCGACTTAATTCGCATTTGCGACGAAGTGGGGGGCGCGCATATCGGCGTGACCCTCGACGCCGTCAATCCACTGGCGGTGGCCGAAGATCCGATTGCCTTTGCCCAAGCCTTGGGTCACCGCATCGTGAATGTGCACCTCAAGGATTATTTTTTCTATTTGACCAATCAAGGCTATTTGCTGGTGCGCAGTGCCCTCGGCCAAGGAGTGCTCAATTTGCCCGCCTTGTTTGCGGTACTGGCTGCCCATGCCCCTACTGCCACTTGCAACATCGAATTGGCGGCGATTAATGCCCGCCATATTCGCGTGTTTGATCCCGCCTGGTGGCAAGGCTACCCCACGTCATACGGCATCGAGGCACTACGCCCGTTGTTGGCATTTGCGGCACAACATGTACGCAGTGCCAGTGACGATTGGCGCACGCCGTGGGAACGCGACGAAGATGCCTTGGCACTTGGTGCCTACGAAGAAACCCAGTTTACCCAGAGTGTGGCCCATTTGCGCACATTGATACCTGCTACCAAAGGGAATATGCGATGACCAACCCATTTGATTTGTTTCGCCTTGAGGGTCGCGTGGCCTTGATTACCGGTGCCTCTGGTGGCCTCGGTGAAGTATTTAGCCACACGCTCGCCGCTGCCGGCGCCGATGTGATTTTGGTGGGGCGGCGCGCCGAACCCCTGCAAGCCCTCGCTGACCAGATTCATGCGAGCACTGGCCAGAAGGCAACGATTTACACCGCCGATGTCAGTGACAACGCCCAAGTCGAGGCGATGGCGGCCGCCGTGGGACGGGTCGATATTTTGGTCAATAGCGCCGGTGTTAATTTGCGCAAACCGGCGGTAGAATATCCCATCGAAAAATGGGATGAGTTGATTCGCTTGAACCTCTCGGCCCCGTTTTATTGTGCTCGGGCCTTGGCCCCCCAAATGCTCGAACGCGGTTGGGGAAGGGTCATCAACATTAGCTCGATGCTCGGCAATGTCGGCCTTGCCGAACGAGCTCCCTATACCGCAGCCAAAGGGGGCGTCATCCAATTGACCCGCACCCTCGCCCTCGAATGGGCCAGCCGTGGCGTGACGGTCAATGCCTTGTGCCCAGGACCATTTGCCACCGACATGAACCAACCCATCCTCAACAACCCGGCCGCCTACCAATGGTTCATCGACCGCTTACCCATCGGGCGCTGG
>CAISXI010000112.1 GCA_903889425.1 uncultured Roseiflexaceae bacterium
GGCGCCTTTGACCCCAACGATTTACCAAAAAAATAACAACATGCAGTACGTGCGAGGCATGCCTCGCACTATTGCATGCCTCGCACGTACTGCATGCCTCGCACTATTGCATGCTTTTGACTAATTCGCTATATTGGCGAATGAGTTCTGCGGCGTGGGCGTCGTCGCGTCCTTCGGCATAGACGCCGATGTAGGGACCATCGCTATCAGGCGACAACAATACCCAAAAATCATCGATTTCGATGCGCAAGCCATCACTGGTGTGTTGGCGGCGTTCGCGGAATTGTTCGCCCAATTGGCGCATCACGCTGCCTTTTTGGTCCCAGCCACACGCCACCCGGGCATGCGCCGTATGAAACGCCGGGATAGAATCAATCACATCCTCGAGGCGCAGCCCTTGGCCAAGTAGCAACTCTACCGTTTTGGCGATAGTAAACAAACCATCGGCCACCGGATAAAACCGCGGGAAGATTGTGGCGCCGGCGCCGTCACCCAACAACAACAAATCACGCCGTTTGGCGGCTACCTGCATCAATGACGACAATGCCGTGCGCGTGCGCACTATGGCCCCGCCCCGTCGCGCCGCAATCGCCTCAAACACCCGTGGCGCAGTCATCGGCACCGCCACCACGCCACCACCCTCGGCAGCCAACATCAAGTCAACCAGCACGGCCAAGGCCATCATCGGCGTCACCAGGCGCCCCCGGCCATCGATGAGCGAGATGCGCTCGCCGTTGGCTTCGATACGCACGCCCATATCAGCACCGAGTACCGGCGTCACACGGGCGAGGCGTTGCAAATGATCGGCGTCGTTTTCGCGTTGGTGCGCCACCAACACATCTTCGAGGTTGGCGTTGAGTTCGACTGAGCGCACCCCCAGTTTGCGCAACATCCCCGGCAACACCGAAGAGCTACTGGCATGGTCGTAATCGACCGCCACTTGGAACACCCGCGCAATAGCAAAAATTTCGGGATGCAAGGCTTTCAAAAACGCATTGGTATAGGTATCGATGGCACTTACGGCATCACTAATCCGACCGATTTCGTTGTAATACGCCCGGCGATAATCTTCACGGAAAAAAATACTCTCAATCGCCCGCTCACTGGTGGTATCGAGGTCGAGTCCATAACGATCAAAAATCCGGATTTCGACCATGCGTTCGTCTTGGGGCGATACCTGTAGGTGAATCCCCCCACTCGTCCCGGCTGCAAAGGTGGTATAGCGCGCCACCGGCAAGGGCAAACTATGCAGTTCGAGTACATTGACGCCAGCTGACGGTAACCCGGCCATGATGGCCCGTTTGAGCATGCGCGCCGTATGATGCGAATCACGATTGGCAGTGACCGTCGAGCCGAGTGGCAGTGCGGTACCAATGGCCGCCCCAATCCGGGCGCACCATTCGGGCGTCAAATCGATGTTGACCAAGCCCGTAATCCCCTGCTTGCCAAACAACACCCGCCGCCCTTGTGAGCCCCAGATGATGCTACTGGTGACGGTGGCACTTTCATCGACTTCTTTGTAGGGCCAGATTTTGACGTTATTGCCAATCACGGCGCCCGCATTAATCATGGTTTGATCGCCAACCACTACCCCTTCTGACAGCAGTGCCCGGCTTTTGATGTTGCATTGGCGTAACACCACCGCACCACGGAGCTCGGCGCGCTCACCCACATACGAGTTGCGCCAGATAATACTGCGGTCAATGATGGCACCCGCATCGATGATGGAATAATCGCGGATGACGGTGGGGCCGATGATGTGCGCGCCACTTTTGATTTTGGCACCAAAGCCCAGATAGAGTGGCCCGTGCAACATGGCATCAGGAGCGATTTCGACATCACCATCGATCCACACGTCGTCATTGAGTCGACGCCCGATACGTGGCAAATTGACTTTGCCGTTCAAGTAGTCACGCGTCGCCCGCATATATTCTTCAATGGTGCCTACATCCGTCCAATAACCATCAACCACACACCCTGCGATGCCCTGTGCGGATTCGAGCAGCCGCGGGAATACGTGTTTGGCCCAATCGACCGGTTTATCGGACTCAATCAAGTCAAATATCGTTGGATCAAACACATAAATGCCGGTGTTGACGGTATCCGAAAAAACTTCACCCCAACTCGGTTTTTCGACCAACTCACGCACATATCCGGCCTCATCGCAAATCGCCACCCCAAATTCGAGTGGATTGGGGACACGGGTCAGCGTCATGGTGGCAATCGAGCCGGTGGCTTGATGGTGGGCGCAGACTTTGGTGAGGTCGATATCGGTGACTGCATCCCCCGATATCACCAAAAACGGCTCTTGGAGCAACGATTCAGCGCGTTTGACACTGCCGGCAGTCCCCAATGGACGATCTTCGAGGGAGTAGGTGATATTGACCCCAAACGCCGAACCATCGCCAAAGTGGTCTTGGATGACATTGGCCATATACTGCACCGTCACCACGATATCAGTAATCTGGTGACGTTTGAGGAGTTCGACGATGTGTCCCATCACCGGACGGTCCACCATTGGCACCATTGGTTTGGGGCGATTGAGGGTCAACGGTCGCAACCGCGATCCTTCACCACCCGCCATGACAACTGCTTTCATATCACGCCTTTACACAAATCACGCCCCTTCGCGTGATTCGATAATTGTCCGGCCCAGTTCCAAAATCAGGGCAAGTTCTTGTTCGGACTGCTCTTTTTTACGCAGGTATTTTTCGAGCGCCACCAGCGGTGGCGGAATATCGTCGGAGCGCGTGACATCAACCTTGCGGTTTTCTTTTTGTTCAGGCGTTTCGATGACAATCCGCGCCACATGCGCCACTTCGGCTTGCACAAAGAGTTGCCGAATCTGACGCTCACTCACCAATGATTTTTGGGCGGGCGCAACGGTGATTTCCAGTTTGACGATGGCATCGGTCAGGGTTTTGCGGCTTATCGCTAACTCGATCCGCTCCATTGGCGTATCGCCACTTTGTTGCACATCGACAGTTATTTCAATAAACGGCCGGCTCGCTAACGGCACAAATTCCCAGCTGGCCTGTTTGCCAGCAAACGCCACCAGCACACATCCTTTGGCTTCGTTGATTTCGCCAAAGTCGATGCGCTCGATGCTCCCTGAGTAGACCACCGGCGGCGCTTGGCGCAGACATTGGTGTTTATGCACGTGCCCGAGCGCCACATAATCGACCCCCATCGGGGTGAGCACCGATTGGGGCAGTTGGATTTCACGTCCTAGCGTCAATTGTTTTTCAAAACCAGACACCGCACCAGCAACCGTACCATGATAGGTAACGATAATCGGGCGCTGGGGATCTTCGGCGAGCAGGATATCAGTCTGGTCGGCGATATAGGCCTCGACCACCCGCAAAATCTCGGCTTCTTGTTCGCTCAGCCCTACCAACCGCAACGCATCGTTGTTACTCAAAAACACTTCGCGCATGATCCACGGCATGGCGATAATCGCCAATGCGCCGTGGGCGGTCTGATAGCGATATACCGCTGGCTTGCGGGCGATATCGACACCCGCAAATTGCAAGCCCTCGTAGACACTGACTGAATTGGCCGAATCCCGCCCCGGCGCCACGTCGTGATTGCCGACCACCATCAACACGGGGATTTTGTGCTCGTGCAAGCGCCGAATCCGCTCGGCGAATTCGCGTTGCAACCGCGGTGGTGGGTTGCGGTTTTTGAACATATCGCCCGCAATCAACACCAAATCAACCCCGGCAGCTAAGCCAATATCAATGGCTTCGTCCAAACGGGCCAAGAAATCTATTAAGCGCGTGTGCATACCACGCGTTACATCAAAATGACCGTAATTTTCGACCCCAATATGCAAATCAGCGATATGTAATACCCGCACCATCGTCGCCTCGCTTTCGTTACTTGTATTCTAAAGTGCCTTATAGCAATCGTCAACGCCCAAAAGTTATCCACAAAATGTGGATAACTAAAATTATCCCACATTATCGCAAATTGGCGTCCTAATGCGCTAAAACGTGGTTTGAGGTGGATGTGTAAAATGTGGATAACTAAACTATCCCACATTATCCCAACTCTGTGATTAGACTGCCAAAAAAACCACGTATCCCACAATTACCCACATTTTTTGGTCATAAAAAGTTATCCACATATCCCACATTGAATTGTGGATAACTGGTGGATTGCTGGCGTATAAGGCGTGGATAACCACAGTATCCCACATTAAATGTGGGATACTGTGGGATTTGTGGGTATACCCACAAAGCGTGATAAAATGCATCTATATGCGAAAAGGAGGCCTTATGCAGCTACGTATCGGGCATATTTATCCCGCTCAGATGAATATTTATGGTGATCGAGGCAATATCATCGCCTTGCAGCAGCGTTGTGCCTGGCGCAATGTGGCATACGAGGTCACTGCCATCCAGCCAGGCATGCAGGTTGACTGGGCCGCCTACGATATTTGTTTTTTTGGCGGTGGCCAAGATAGTGGCCAATCACTCATCGCCGACGATTTTGTGCAGCGCCACGGCGTCAATTTATGTGCGGCGTTGCGCGATGGCCTGGTGATGCTGGCCATCTGTGGTGGCTATCAGCTGTTAGGGAATTATTTTTTGACCCATACCGGCGAAAAACTACCCGGCATCGGCGCCCTCGACGTGCATACCATCGGTGGTACCAAACGCCTGATCGGCAATCTGGCCGTACAAACCGATTTACCGATTGCCCCACAAACCCTAATTGGCTTCGAAAATCATAGTGGGCGCACCTATGTGGGCAGTGGCGCCCGTCCGTTGGGGCGGGTCTTGGCGGGGGCAGGCAACAACGGCGAAGATGGCAGTGAGGGCGCCCACGTCTACAACACCTTTGGCTGCTACCTGCATGGCTCGCTGTTACCCAAGAACCCCCACTTTGCCGATTACCTCATCACCCAAGCGCTTGAGCGGCGCTACGGCGCCGTCAGCCTACCGCCCCTCGACGATACGATTGAACGGCATGCCCACGACGTGATGCTGGCCCGCACGGTGGCACACAAATAATCGTGGTGCCACAAAAAATCAGGGGGCGGCACGTGATGTGCCACCCCCTGATTCGTCTATTTACCGCTTAGGCTTCGTAGCGTCGCACAATCAGCGCCGAATTGTGCCCACCGAGGCCAATCGAATTGGACAAGGCGATGCGTACATCGGCCTGACGGGCCACGCCTGGCACATAATCGAGGTCACAATCGGGGTCTGCTTCGACTAGATTCAACGTAGGATGCACCACACCGTGCTGCACACTCAAGGCAGCGATGATGCATTCGACGGCGCCTGCAGCGCCCATCATATGCCCCAGCATTGATTTGGAAGAATTGACCAGCATTTGATAGGCGTGATCGCCAAAGACTATTTTGATGGCGCGGGTTTCGGCCATGTCGTTGAGTGGCGTACCCGTACCGTGGGCGTTGACGTAATCAACGGTCAGGGGGTCGATACCCGCTTTGCGGATTGCCATTTTCATGGCCCGCGCCGGACCAGCACCATCGTCACCCGCAGCAATCATGTCTTTGGCGTCGTTGCTGTTGCCATAGCCAATCACCTCGGCGATGATGGGGGCACCACGCCGCAAGGCATGCTCGAGTTCTTCGAGGATGACGGCGCCGGCGCCTTCGGAGAGCACGAAGCCGTCACGCCGGGAATCGAACGGCTTACAGGCCGCGGTGGGGTTTTCGTTGTCGCCAGCCA
>CAISXI010000113.1 GCA_903889425.1 uncultured Roseiflexaceae bacterium
CCAAGGGAATCCCCGGGCGCTTGAGGGCAAATGCTACCCGCGAGCGGGCTTGGATGATGTCGCGGTCACGCCACCAGTCGCGAGGCAGGGCGCTGGGTAACAACATGGGCGCAAAGTTGTAGCGCTCGGGCATGCGCAACAACTCGGCGCCATCGACACCGGCGCGCTTGACGGCCCGCAGGATGTTTTGGATGCCGATGTCGACCCCACCACGACCGATAGGTGATACATAGAGTGGTCGCAGGCTCATACGCGGGGCTTCTCGACAACGATGAAGTAACTCCCGGAATGCAATGAGCCAAACAACCACAAGTCGAGTTCCATCATCCAGGTAATGAATTGCAGTACCCAATAGACGGGGCTGGTACGGTTGAGTTGTTTGCGCAAGCGCCGGCGAGCGCGGATTTCGCGGTCGGTGCCATCGGTGATGGCAGCACTTTTGGCATTGGCATCGCCTGGTTTGGCACGCCCAGCCCAAGCTTCGCCCAGTTTCATCACCACATGTTCCACAAAACTGGTAAAGACGCTGTTCCAAAAAACGACTTTGACGGGCTTGAGGCCGGCGCGCTTGAAGGCGGCCAAGACATCATCCCAATTTTCGAGGGCTTTGATGTGGTCTGATTTGCGCAGTTTTTCGCGTTCGAAGTCATAGACGCCGGCCTTGACGAATTGGCGGCCAATCCAGCGGCTGACGTTGACGAGTGGTTGCAGGCTTGATTTTTCTTTGGTGTTTGACATCGCCAAAAACTGGCCACCTGGCTTGAGCACCCGGGCTTGCTCGAGCAAATAGGCATCGATGACGTCGATTGGGAAGTGTTCGAGTACGTCGAGTGAGAAGGCCTTGTCGAACACATTATCGGCAAACGGCAATACCCGTGAGTCGGCTTGGGTCAGCTCGATGTCGGTAATGGCGGCATCGGCAAACATGGTGGCGGGGTCATTGCCGACCATGGTTTTGACGAGTTTGGCGTTCCATACCGCAAAACGACCATTGCCACAGCCATTGTCAAGACAGACATCGTTTTTGTTGAGGTTGAGCAAGCGCACCGTGGTGCGGTTACGCACGCCGGCAGCCAGTACAGGTGGAGCGAGATCACGGTAATCGAGCTCTTCGGAGAGTTGTTCTTCTTGGCTGACATATTTGGAGACATAGGCAAAATCAACGCCCCGTGGCATCAAATCGATATAGCCGGGGTGTTTGGGGTATTGGACATGGCAAACGCGACAAACCACCGCATCGGTCTGATTATCAAGCTGGTGCGAACCACAGCTCGGACAACGGAGTAACCCCAATAGTGCCGGTGTAACCATCTGTTCATTCCTCATACAAATTCATACTAGGGTGCTATTTTACCACACCCTGATTTGACAGTAGCGTGACAGACACGTAGCATATGCATGACACACACCAAGGAGAAGCTGATGAATGCACCAATACCGATTTTTGACGGCCACAACGACACGCTTTTGCGACTGACCGCCGATCGTAATCCAGGCGATAATTTCTTCGAAAGCCCCCATGGGCATATCGACATGAGCCGGGCCCGCCGGGGCGGCTTGGCTGGTGGTTTTTTTGCGGTATACATCCCCGCCGACCCCACCGCCGACAAAGTCAACGATCGTGACAGCCTCCCAGCCGCCTTGCCTCTCGAATATTCGCTCAACCACGCCATGAAAATGACGGCCAAATTGTTCGAAATCGAACGCGAATCACACGGCGACTTCAAAGTGGTGCGTAGTGTGGCCGATATTTTGGCAGCCAAAGCAGCCGGTGCCATGAGCGGGATTTTGCACTTTGAGGGTGCCGAGGCTATCGATGAAAACCTCTACTCGCTCGAAGTCTTTTACCAAGCAGGCTTGCGCTCGATTGGACCGGTCTGGAGTCGGCCCACGATTTTTGCCGAAGGGGTGCCCTTCCGCCACAATCATTCCCCTGATACCGGCCCTGGCTTGACCGACGTCGGCAAAGAGCTCATCAAGGCCTGTAATCGCCTCAAAATCATGATTGATTTGTCGCACATGAACGAAAAAGGCTTCTGGGATGTGGCCAAACTAAGCACCGCCCC
>CAISXI010000114.1 GCA_903889425.1 uncultured Roseiflexaceae bacterium
ATTGCGATTTTGTATGCGGTGTGGATGTTGATTGGCTGTATTGCGTTTTGGGCGATTCGCATCGACAACGTCTTTGAGTTGTTTGACAACGTGGCGTCGGCGGGGCGCTTGCCCGTAACGATTTATCCCGGCTGGATGCGGATTATTTTGACCTACATCGTGCCGATGGCCTTTGCCGTCACCGTGCCGGCCGAGGTCATCACCGCCCGCGTCGATCTGAGTACGGTGGGGGTGCAAGCCGTGGTGGCGCTAGGGTTCCTCGGCCTGTTGCGGGTCGTCTGGCGCTGGTCGCTAACGCAGTATAGTGGGGCCTCGGCGTAAGGGTATATCTTTTTTCTCGCACAGAGCCCGCAGAGGACACAGAGACATGCTGTTGATTATCGTGCGCCGATGAATGCCGACTTATGCGAAATATCGTGTGGCGCACGCGCAGACGCAGCAGGCTGCGTCTCTCCTTCCTCCTTCCTCCTTCCTCCTTCCTCCTTCCTCCTTCCTCCTTCCTCCTTCCTCCTTCCTCCTTCCTAACCCCAGCCACATCAGCGCTCCCACGCCCCCAATGACCAACAGTAATAAGAGCACCACCACCCAGCGCCGATGATGTGAAGTCGAGGCAGGCAGAGTGGGCACCACGTGTGCATCGCGCAGGTGGTTACTCAGTTGCCGGGCGGTATCGGCGCTGGTGCGTTGGAGCGCCGCAATCTGTTGGTGGGCATCGATAAGTTGTTGGTGCATCCCTGCCAATTGTTGGTTTATGACTGTCAGCTGTTGCGTCAATTCTGCGATGTGTGCATCATGCATCATCACGCTTTCGTGTACGGTACGCAGTTGTTGCATTGCCATGTCACGTATATTGTTGGCTTCGTGCAATTTTTGGATGTCGGCACGGAGCGTTGCAATCTGGGCATCAGTTTCTTGTTTGGTATCGCTCAATGCTCCAAAAATTCCCGTCAACAGCGCCGATTGATCCTGTTGGATTTGCGTGATTTGGTCATATAATTGCGGAATTTTTTGATTCGTAATTGTCGTTAGTGCAGTGTCTAATTGAGGCACTACGGTATCGATTTTTTGTTGTATGTCTTGGATTGCGGTCGATTGTTGTGCTTGGGCATGTTGTTGTTGGGTTTCAATATGCGTAGTTATCTCAGATTGCGTCTGATAGACTCGTAATTGAGCCTTAATAAACTGCAATTGCATTATGGTCAATCTGGTATAAAAAGGTTCGGGCAAGCGCTTAATACAATTGATAATCACCTCTGTCATCGCACCATATCGCTCAATCGGTACTGTACGTTGATGCGCCCATATATTGCGCGTATCGCGTAATTCACGTAATTCTTTGCGAAATGGTAACACCAATACATTAGGAAGTTTCTCAACCACTTGGTTACGGTTTTCGCACAAAAACAACTTCGGTACATATCCATCTGCTGTTTGACGCAACCCACCATCTTCCATCAACAAATAAATAATTGCATTCACATCGAGTACGATATTTCGTTGGGCATCATAATCAATAAACACTGCGCCTTGTCCATTGGCATGCAAGCTATTCATATGGGCAGCAAACTGCGTACCAAAATATTTGCGCATCGCCTGTACGATATACGGTCCATAGGCATCGCGAAACAACGTCAAGGCATGATTAAACTGGGTGTGAGCGAGTTCTTGATATGATAAATCAGTCATATGATTGCTCTCATAAAAAACCAAATGTCCATTTAGTATAAATCTGGTAGTTGATTATTTATTTGTTATTTTTACCAAAAAAGCGGTACCTGCAATCCTGCAGGTACCGCTTGTCCGGCCGGCGTTAGGCCGCTGGTGGCGTGGCGGGTGGCGTGCGGCGCGCCAACCAGCGCTGGCGCAAGTAGCGCCCCAAAAAGAAGAGGGGCAACCAGACCGGCGTCCAAATCACGGCGGTAATCAGAAACGAGCCGAGACCTTGGGCAAAGTCGAGCAGGCTGCGCAAGGCGGCGCGGGCATCTTCACCCGGCTGCCAACCCTCAGGGTTGACGATGGGGGTGGTGGGGATGGGGCGCAGTTCGACGGTGAGCGACGAGAGTGCGGCGTTTTCACGCAGATAACGCATCTGCCCAGTTATTTGCTCGAGCTGGCTCTGCACATCGGTCAAGGCGGTATTGACGGCCACGGCGTCTTCGACTTTGTCGGCTTTCTTGAGGAGCTCAAGCAAGCGGTCACGGGCCGCCGTCAACGACGTCAAACGCCCCGTCAAATCGACGTATTCTGAGGTGACATCGCTACCCGACATACTGCGTGACAACACCTTGTGGGCGGTTTTTTCGGCGGCAGTAATGGTGGCATCGAGCTGGTCACTAGGGATTTTGAAGGTCAAATAAACCACAAAATCTTGATCGCTACCCGATGATGATGAGCTGAGCACGAAGCCTTTTTGACCATTGACCATGGCCCGTAATTGCTGGTCGACGGCGTTGACATCGCTGACCTGCAAGACGAGGCTGGCATCACGTACCACCAAGCGCTCACCTGGTTTGAGAGGGTCAGTCGAGCCGGTACCGCTACTGCCGGGCATCGGCATTGAGGCATCTTTGGACATCGCATCAGAGTTCACTGCTTCGGGCATGGCTGGAGCCATCTCGTAACCGATGTCTGACCCAGCAGCCGAATCTGCGCTACTACTGCTACTGCCACAGGCAGCCAGCATGAGGGTCATGGCCAACACCATAAAAATACGTCGCATAGCATTTTCCTTTCGGATGAAATAAATCGACGATGAGTATAAATACCGCATCACACCTGTGATAATAGCATGACGCTCACAATTGCAAAAGGTTTCAACGGCCACCCACCTAGATTCATAAACACGCACCCCCTCGGCGCTGAATTCACGTTATAATGGGGATGAAGGTTTGCGTTTACCAAGGGGGTCGCCATGGCGACACAGGCACTCTACCGGCGTTATCGCTCCCAAACATTTGACGAACTCGTCGGTCAAGAACATATCGTCCGCACCCTGCGCAATGCGATTGTCGACGGGCGCATCGGCCATGCCTACCTCTTTACGGGGCCACGTGGTGTGGGCAAAACTACTGTAGCGCGCTTACTCGCCAAAGCTGTCAACTGCTTGGCCGAGCCGAGCGAACGCCCCTGTGGCACCTGTAACATGTGTGTGTCGACTGCCGAAGGCAGCGCTGTCGATGTCATCGAAATGGACGCCGCCTCGCATACCAGCGTCGACGACGCCCGCGAAATCATCGAGCGCGTGCAGTTCCGCCCCGCCCTCGGCCGCTACAAAGTCTATATCATCGACGAAGTGCACATGTTGTCGACGGCGGCGTTCAATGCCCTGCTCAAAACCCTCGAAGAGCCACCCAACCATGCAATTTTTGTGTTGGCCACCACCGAAATCCACAAGGTGCCGGCCACGATTTTGTCGCGCTGCCAGCGCTATACCTTTAACCGCCACAATGTGAGCGACACCGTCAATCACTTGCGCCAAATCGCCATCACCGAAGGCTACCACATCGAAGCCGGCGTCGCCGAGGCCATCGCCCGGGCCGCCACCGGCAGTATGCGCGACGCCTTGAGTATTTTTGACCAGCTGATGTCGTATGGCAGTGGCCAGGTCAGCATGGCGATGGTACAAGGCTTGCTCGGCGTGACCGCCGCCCAAGAAGTCATCATCTTGGCCGAGGCACTGCTCAACAGCGATGTGGCGGCGGCCTTGCAAGTGGTAGCCCGGGTCGCCAGTCAAGGCGCCGATATGCGCCAGTTTAGTCGCGATATCGTGCAACACTTGCGCCTGGTGATGCTGGTCAAAGCCGACCCCAATGGTACCACCATCGAAGCCGCCGAAAGTGAAGCCGATGCCGTACGCGACCAAGCCAAACGCGCCCAAATGGGCTCGCTGGTCTATTGGTTGCGGCGCATGAGTGAACTCGATTACGAATTGCGCACCAGCCCCTACGGGCAGTTGCCCCTCGAATTGGCCGTGGTCGAAGCCATCGCCGGGCCGCCAGTGAGTAGCGCGGCACCCTCAGCGGCACCGGTCAGTCGCCCTGTCGCACCTCCTAGTGTGGCACCCGTCCGTCCGAGTAGTGGTGAGGTGCCACGGCCCAGTGCCCCCGCACCCACACCGGCACCCACGCCGGCACCAGCTACGACGCCACACCCGGTATCGCCACCACCAAGTCACGAGCCAGGCAACGAACCAGCCCCCACACCAGCCCCCGTGCCCGCGAGCGCCCCTTTGGGCGACCGCAGCCCGCTTGGCGATGTGACTGATTTGCTCGAGCGCTGGCCGGCGATTATCCGTGATTTGCGCTCCAAAAGTCGCAACCTCGAGGCCTTGATCAAAAGTGGCATCGCCCCCATCGATATCCAGGGCACGGTGATTACCCTCAAAGCCGACAACGAATGGTTGCTCAACAAAATCCAAGAGCGCAACAATGTCACCATCCTCGAAGAGGTAATCGCCCGCTATGCCGGCGTCAGCTATACCATCCGCAGTGTGGCCGAGGCCGCCAAGCGCGACAGCGGCAGCGCCCTACGCGAGCAGATCCGCGATACCACCACCAATCCGTTGGTGCGTGCCGCTATGAATGTGTTTGACGCAGATGTCGTCAGCATCGAAACCCCCGATCAAGGAGAAACCGTATGAACCCCCGTCAAATGCAACAAATGGCCATGCAGATGCAACGCCAAATGGCCAAAATCCAAGAAGAACTCAAGACCGTCGAAGTGGTGGGTAGTGCCGGTAGCTACATCACCGTCACCGCCAATGGCCACGGCGAAATCCAAGCCATCAAAATCGATCCCCAGATTGTCGACCCCAGCGACATCGAGACCCTGCAGGATTTGCTGTTGACGGCCGTCAATGATGCCGCCAGCAAAGCCAAAGCAATATCAGAATCACGCATGAATGCCGTCACCGGTGGTATGAAAATCCCCGGATTGATGTAAGCCCATGAGTGATACGGCCCTCTTACTCGAATCGGTATCACGCCTCATCGACGAACTGGGGCGCTTGCCGGGCATCGGCCCCAAAAGCGCCTCACGCTTGGCGTTTCATTTTTTGCGTACCTCCGAACAACGGGTGGCAGCCTTGACCGACGCCTTGACGGCGGTCAAACAACAAGTGCGCCAATGCGACCGCTGCCACTTCATCAGCGATCAGGAATTGTGCGTGGTGTGCCGCAACCCCAATCGCCAAGCGCCAATTATTTGTGTGGTCGAAGAAGCACTCGATGCCTTGGCAATCGAACGCACTGGTATTTTCCGGGGGCGCTACCATGTGCTCCACGGCCGGATTGCACCACTCGAAGGCATGGGGCGCGAAGATATTTTCTTTGATGATTTGCTCGAGCGCATCCGCGCCGAAGGCATCAGCGAAGTCATCATCGCCACCAATCCCAACCTCGAAGGCGAAGCGACTGCCGCCTATCTACAACGCGAAATCGTGCCCCTCGGCGCCCGCATCACCCGCCTGGCCCGCGGACTGCCCACCGGCGGTGACCTCGAATGGGCCGACGTGCACACCTTGACCTCCGCCCTCGAAGGGCGCCGCGAATTACACTAAAAATCCCCCGTCGTGCGATTGCACCACGGGGGTTTGTCGGTCAGCGGAGTGCCAGCGGGCGCTCCGCTTTTTTGTGCTTACGACTCGCTGATGTTGGCGAGGTCTGGGACTGCCGAAATCCAGATTTGTCCGGCGGTAAACATTACGTCTTGGCCGTTGCTGTCGAGGAAGATAATGGGCGCTTCAGGGCTGGCTTTGTTCCAGGTGACTTCTTCGCGCAAACCATCACGGTACAAAACCCCTTTGCCGCTACCGACTACTTGCTGATCGATGCGGGATTTGGGGTCACCTGGGATGGGTGCTTCTTTGACTTCGATAACGACCACGTTTTGGGTTGACAGTTGCGCTTGGCTAACTTCATCCATGGCCGCTTTGCCGAAACGGGTGCGGAAGTAGTTGTTGCTGGCAGGGTCGTAGTTCCAGCCCACCGGCGCATCATCATACAAAAAGAAGTACGAGAATGTCTGGGCGGCGCCCCGTTTGGATTCTTCGAGGGCGAGACGATAACGGAAGCCCACATCAGTACGGCTATAGGGCACTGTTTCGGCGGCGGCGCGCTCTTGGAGCACGGTACCGTTGGTGTAGAGGTTGTGGGGGGCGACACGGGTGGCGGTATCAACCCGAAAGAAATAATTGGTTGCTTCGTTGCGCAACGCATCGAGGTTGATAATTTGGTCAGTACTTTCGGCTAATTCGAGTCCAGTCGGCGAACCACCAGCGTGCGCATAATACGCCCCAAAGCCCATCGCCCATTGCACAAAGTACAAACGGGCACTACGGACGGGACCAAGGGGGCGATCGTCGGCGGTCAATTCGCCGGGGAA
>CAISXI010000115.1 GCA_903889425.1 uncultured Roseiflexaceae bacterium
AGGGCGTTGATGGCGTTGTCGAGCCAAGTGGGTGAATTACTCAATGACGGCACCGATTACACGGCCTTGGCCGAATCGTTGCAACACGCCAGTAGTGCGCTCTTTTTGGGGCGGCAAATGTGTTACCCGGTGGCGCTCGAAGGGGCGCTCAAGCTCAAAGAAATCAGCTACATCCACGCTGAAGGCTACCCGGCCGGCGAGATGAAGCATGGCCCGATTGCCTTGATCGACGACCGCCTGCCGGTGGTCTGTATCGCGCCGCAGGATGCGTCCTATGCCAAAATGTTGTCGAATGTGTCGCAGGTCAAAGCACGGGGTGGGCGGGTGATTGCCATCGCCAGCCAGGGAGATACCCAGCTGGCCGCACAATCGGAGGCGGTGATTTATATCCCCACTAGCACGCCCTTGCTCACGACGATTTTGGCGGTGATCCCGTTGCAACTGTTGGCCTATGCCACGGCGGTGCGTCGGGGTGCCGACGTGGATCAGCCGCGCAATTTGGCCAAATCGGTGACGGTGGAGTAAAAACGATTCATTGCCATCGCCGTGAAGCGTCGTCGCAGACGGCGCTTCACGGTTTTTTCACTCCCACCACGTGCGCAACGCCGGCAAGACTTGCTTGCCGATGATATCGATGCCCGTAGCCGCCACGCTGACGCCGTGGGGCGTGCCCAGCTCGATGCGCTCGACACCGGCAGCAAATAGCTGTTCACACTGCGCAATGATGTCGTTGGCGTTGCCACTAAAAGCAAATTTGTCGAGTAATTCGTCTGAAATCAAGGCGGCCCCGCCGGCGAAATCACCACTGTCGGCGTGGCGTTGCAGGCGCTGGATTAATTCCGGCTCGACCTGTACACTGGGGTCGAGTGGCGCCACTACGGGCAGGTAGAGTACTGCCGCTTGGCGGGCCATTGCGCGCGCCAGCACCCGGTCGTGATCGACGACCGTCACCGCCCCCAGCGCGATTTTGACACTACCAATAGCGCGACCCACCTTTTTTTCACCAACTGCAATGTAGTCACGGATAAACGGCACCACCGCTGGGTTGGCAGAGCCGCCTACTTTGACTTCGTCGGCCAGTTCCCCGGCCACCGCACACAACCCCCGCCCCCACGTGCCAACCATGATGGGGATGGGTTGGCTGGGCAAGGGGTAGCCGGCTTGGACGTGGGGGGCGATCTGGTAACATTGGCCGGCATAGCCCGCCGATTGCCCGCTCCAGAGCAAGCGCATGATGGCGATGGTTTCGCGGATGGCTTGGATCGGTTTGCTGGGCTCACTAATGCCGTGATCGGCCAGCCAGGCCCCGCGGGCGATGCCCACATAGGTGCCAGCTTGGGCGACGTCGGCCAGCAAGGCGGCGTCGGCGGCGATGTCGATGGGTGCCATGCGGGCTGGTGATACGGCTGCGCAACCGAGCCGCGCTCGGGTAATGTGGGGTGCCATCAGCAGCAAGGGGCCGTAGCTGGTGTGGTAGGGGGCGTCGCAATAGACGCTGACAGTGGCGAAATCGTATTGATTGACCAGCTTGGCCAGTGCGATATAATCGCTGGCGCGTTTGTTGGTTTGGAAGGCAATACTGACGGTTGGCATGGCGGCGCTACTTCTGGATAAATTACGAAAATAATGACTACGGCTAGATTAACACGGCACACCTGCGCCACACAAACCTGCGTGTTTTTTTACACGTGTTTTTTCACATAGCGCCCATAGATTTTTTGGATACGACTATCCCAATTGTATTGATGGGTAATCTGTGTTGATGATATACAAAAATTAGGTTAATTCGGTGCTGTCGAGGGTACGGGTGGCGATGCGTTCGATTTGCATAATCAAGCGTTCTTCGGGGTCGGGGCAGGCCACCAGTGTATCGCGCTCGAGCCAATCATTGGCGGCCAACAAGCGTTGTTTGGCAGGGAGCAACGGCAAAATTGCACTCAGCGCATACAAACAAAAATGTTTGCCGGCCGGGATACGTATCTGACTGCTGTCGGTCAGCTCAAAATAATCGCCTACCGCCAGCCCACACACTGAACGCCCTTCGATGGCCACCACGGTAATCCGCAAATCATAAAGTTGAAACGGTAATGACATAATGCCTCGCATGCACGTGGGGTGGTGAGAATTACCCCACCACCCCAGCGTTAACTACCACGAAGGGCCGGCTTCGCCTTTGCGGGTTTTGCGGCCATAGGCCAACTCGGCGCCACCCGACAAATAATGGTCGACGCCAGTGGTAAAGGTCGCTTCGGCGGCGATAAACAAACAGAGTTTGCCCGCTTCCTCGATGGTGCCCATGCGGCCCATCAACTGGGCGTTGTCGCCGTGCTGGCGGGTCAACACCGGATCGTCCGAGGCATCAATCCCTGCTTGCCACAACGGCGTATAGACGTTGCCCGGCGAGACACAGTTGACGCGCACGTCGTGGGCGGCTTCGTCGATGGCCAAGGCCTTGGTGAACGACGTGATGGCCCCTTTGGTGGCCACATAGGTAGTGGCATAGGGCTGGGCGATGGTGCCCACCAAGCTCGACATATTGATGATATTGCCTTGGACTTGGCGTAGGTAGGGCAGGGCAAATTTGCAGGCCGCAAAAATACTCACCAAATTGAGTTCGAGCAAATCGCGGAAATCCTGGATGCTAAATTGGTCAATGGTGCGGGTGGGAGGGTGCCAGCCGGCGTTGTTGATGAGACAATCGATGCGGCCGTATTTGGCCACCACCGCTTTGATCATCGCTTCGATGTCGTCTGTCTTCGAGACGTCACACTTGACAAACCAGGCACTACCGGGGCGTTTGGCGTTGAGTTCTTGTTCGAGGGCGGTGCCTTCTTTTTCGTTGCGGGCACAAAACACCACTGTGGCGCCGGCATCGGCAAATACCCGCACACAGCCCTCGCCAATCCCTTTACTGCCACCGGTTACAATCGTGATTTTGTCGTCGTAACGCATACGCTCATCCTCCTTGATGATCCAAAAAACTGCTAATGCTGTTAGTATACCGCTGATTGCATCAATTGACGCACCACGCCCCCCCGTGCTAGGATGACGCAGGTAATTAATGCTACACGTGTGCAATGGAGCCTATAATGACTGAAGCAGTACGCGTAATTTATTGGAATATTGGGGAAGTGCTCGGTAGTTTGACGGTCTATTTGACCGCTTTGGCTGCCATGTTGGTGTTGTTTTATGGCATCTTGCGTGATATTGCTACCTGGCGCAAAGGGCGCCCCGAAAGTCGTCTCGATGCCCTCGGTTCGCGCGCCAGCGAATATTTGGTGCAATCACTAGGCCAAAAAAAGACGATGCAAGATCGCCGCCCAGGCATGATGCATGCCTTGATTTTTTTTGGCTTCCTCGGCTTGTTTATCGGTACTGACGTCATCGCCGTCGAAGAAGACTTCACCATCCCACTCTTAGGTGCTGATGCCGGCAAAATCTTGGTGGGTGATTTTTATCGGGCCTACGAAACCATCCTCGATGCCGTCGGCCTGTTGTTTGTGGCGGGGCTGATCTGGGCATACTGGCGCCGCTACAAAACCCGCGATAATCGCCTACACGAACGCCAATACGACCGCGAAGCCTTGCTGTCGTTGATTTTTGTGGGGGTGAGTGGTTACTTCATCGAAGGCCTGCGCATCGCCAATCAAACCATCGCCGGTGTGCCCGTCTATACCCAATCGTGGGCCGTGCAATCATTTGTGGGATATGGTTTGGCGGTTATCATGTATGCCATCGGCTTGGGCAACGGCAGTAGCATTGGGCTCGGGTTGCATGTGGGCTTGTGGTTTGCCCATACGATTGTGTCGCTGGCGTTCATCGCAGCCATTCCCTATACGGGCTTGCGCCATTTGGTTTACACGCCCCTCAATGCCTTTTTCAAACGTACCCGTCCCAAAGGGGCCTTGGCGGTGATTCCCGATTTCGATGCCGAAATCGAAAAAGACGAGCCCCAACTGGGCGTCGCCACTCTCAACGATTTGACGTGGAAGCAACGCCTCGACCTCGATTCCTGTATGAGCTGTGGTCGTTGTCAATCGGTCTGTCCGGCCCATGCCGCCGGTGCCAATTTGTCGCCCAAGTTCCTCATCACCAAACTGGCCGACATGCAACGGGGCGATAGCGTCACCATGAATGACGGTAGCCAAAAAATGCCCGTAGCCGATACCAGTGGTCGGGGTGCCTTTGACGCAATTGCATTGCTCGAGCAAGGGTTTTATGATGAAAACGAAATCTGGAGCTGCACAACTTGTGGCGCCTGTATCGAAGAATGCCCGGCCCTGATCGACCACGTCGACTTGGTGGTCGACATGCGCCGCAATTTGACCATGATCAAAAGCGAAGTTCCCAGCGGCGTCAAGCGCGTACTCGACGGCATCGAACGTACCAGCAATCCGTGGCGCCTGCCCCAACGTGAGCGCGCCAATTGGGCCGCTGGCCTCAACATCCCCACCATGGCCGAAAAGGGCGAGGTGGAGGTGTTGTTCTGGGTGGGATGTGCGCCGAGCTACGACGACCGCTCCAAAAAAGTCGCCCGTGCCATGGCGCAATTGATGCAACAAGCAGGCGTTGATTTTGCCATATTGGGGGGCGAAGAGTGCTGTACCGGTGACCCGGCCCGCCGCATGGGTGAAGAATTGTTGTTCAAACAACAAGCCGAAACCAACGTCCAGACCCTTGGTCAATACAAATTCACCCAGCTGGTCACCACCTGCGCCCATTGCTACAATTCACATCAAAACGAATACGTGCAGTTTGGCGGCAAAGCGGGGGTTGATTATCAGGTGGTGCATCACACCGAATTTTTGGCGCAACTCGTCCAAGACAAAAAACTCATCCCGGTCACCCCTGTCAACCAAAAAGTGGCCTACCACGACCCCTGTTACATCGGGCGCTACAACGACATCTACGATGCCCCCCGTGAATTGCTGTCGTCGATCCCTGGCATCGAGCTGGTGGAAGCACCCGACCGCAATCGCCAACGGGCCACCTGCTGTGGCGGTGGTGGTGGCAATGTGTGGATGGAGAGTTGGGGCGACAAAAAAAGCAACGTCATCCGACTCGAGCAACTCACCGTCGAAAAACCCGATACCGTAGCGGTGGCCTGCCCGTTTTGTATGGTGATGTTTGAAGACGCCGCCAAGACCTCGGGTGTCGATGAAACCGTCGCTCGCCAAGATGTGGCCGAATTGTTGCTCAAATCAGTGACCGTCTCGTAAGCATAAAAACAACACCCCTCGCAAGCACTGCCTTGCGAGGGGTGTTTTGTATTCCCTGAATTCACTAATCGCGGGTCACATCATCGTAGAGCGCTAGCACCCGTAGGGCCGCTGGCGCCGCACTTGCCATAATCCGTACCCGCACGGCGCTGGTGGTGACGCGCCCGAACGGAATCAAGCGGCGGTTGCCTACCGCTGCGACTTGGGCTACTTCACGCCAGCCAGCATCAGTTTTGACATCAATCGCCACACTATCGATGCGTTGCCCCAGCGGCAAATGCTCGCGTAGGTCGACGAGATTGATCGTCACCGGTGCCGCAAACTGCGCCATGATCCAAGGAGTCGTGTCGGCACTGTCTGGCATCCAGAACGAACCCTCTGCCTCACTGAGCGTGTGATTGGCATAGACCGAGCTGGTACTGATTTGCGCCTGTGGGATGAGGTTTGTGGCAAAAATCTGCTGGCGCAGGGCGTGAAACGCCAACAAATTGGCACGGTCCTGCGCATGGACTTGTCCTACCGGTGTGACCGGCAAATTGACCAACAAATTGGCGCCCCGCCCCACCGACGCGAAGTAGAGCTCCCGTAAATTTTCGGGTGAGCGTACTTTGTCGTCCTCGTGCTGATGATAAAACCAACCTGGCCGAATCGACACATCGCATTCGGCAGGTAGCCAGGCGCTGCCGTGGCGCTGGCCGACGTTGAGCAGCGCCGGGTCGGCGTTGCCCGGGTAGAGCCCGGTGGGGTCAATTGTCGACCAGCAGGGATCACCGGCGATGCCCTGCTCGTTGCCTACCCAGCGCACATCGGGTCCCGCATCACTAAAGATACAGGCGTCTGGTTGCAATTCACGTACCAGCGCAAAGGTTTCGTCCCACTCGTAGTAGGTGGTGTTGTCGATGGAGCGTTTTTCGTAGCTGCCCCCATAATAGCCATCGCCCCCATTGGCGCCGTCAAACCACACTTCAAATAGCGGCCCGTAGTTGCTGAGCAATTCACGCAATTGATTGCGGTAGTAGGTCAGGTAAGCCGGCGTGCCATAGTCGGGGTGGTTGCGGTCCCACGGTGACAAGTAGATGCCGAATTTGAGCCCAGCCGCCGCACAGGCCTGGGCCAGCTCGGCAACCACGTCACCATGCCCGTCCCGCCACGGACTGTGTTTGACGGAATGGGCGGTGTATTGCGATGGCCACAAACAAAATCCGTCGTGGTGCTTGGCGGTGAGAATGAGCCCTTGCATCCCGCCACGACGGGCGCTGTCGACGATTTGGGTGGCATCGAAATCACTAGGATTGAAAATTGCCGGGGATTCGTTGCCCAACCCCCATTCGCGGTCGGTAAAGGTGTTGACGGTGAAGTGCAAAAACCCATAAAACTCATGAGCGTGCCAGGCTTGTTGGCGGGGCGACGGCACCGCGCCGACGGGTTGGAGTGGGTCTGACGTGTGCATGCGTGCCTCCCTAGGCCTGTGCAACGGCGCGGTGCAGGTTTTCGTAGCCTACTTCCAGCGCCCACAGGTTTTCTTCGAGGCCTTCAAATTCGAGTGACACCGCGCCGGTGTAGCCCGATTTTTTCATAATCGTCAAACACTGCACCACCGGCACCACCCCAAATCCTACCACCGTGCCGGCCAAATAATGCCCGGCGCGTGATTGGAACCAGCCTTTGCCCGGGTTGGGCAGGGCGCCGTCGCGCACATAGAAGTCTTTGGCATGGACATGGAAGGCATAGGGTGCCAGTTTGCCAAAGGCCACCGCCGGTGATTCGTCGGCACACAAAAAGTTGCCCATGTCGAGCAACAAGCCAAAGTTGTCGTGGGCCACGCCACACACCAGTTGCTCGACGCGGTCGGCATCTTGCACCAAAAAGCCATGATTTTCGATCATGGTTTTGATGCCGTGGCTGGCGGCATACTCACTCACGGCCCGACAGGCCTGGATGAGGGTGGGTAGGGCATCGGCGAAGCTTTTGCGCCGGGCGTGGGCGGGGAAGCCAAAGGTGGCGTCGTGGCGCATCCCAGGTGCCCCCAATGCCACGGCGATGTCGACTTCGCCTTTGACGCGGGTGATTTCTTGGGCGGTGTCACCACCACTGCCCGTCAAAAAGTCGGCATCGACGGTGAAATTGCCCATGCCGATACCGATGTCG
>CAISXI010000116.1 GCA_903889425.1 uncultured Roseiflexaceae bacterium
ATTGAAAAAAATAAATTTAATTGTAATTAACTGTAATTAAAACATTAATATAATGTATGGTAAAATTAGTTTATATTAATTGCATTAAATATTCTAATGCAATTAACGTACATACAACCCCACTATTTGGCTAGGGTTACTCATCAGAGTATGCGCTATATAGCGGATGTACACGCCAATTCGTCAACTGGCAAAAATGACTTTAGTCATTTACAAATGCTGTAGGGTATTGTATTAAACACAAATACATAGTGAACGAGGAATGTATGCGTAATTGGATATTGAGCATTGTGATTGGGTTGGGGATTATCGTTGCGATTGGAAATAGTAGCACCAACAAAAGCTATGCCGTAGCACGGGACGTTACGCCTATAATTGATGCGCGTCAAAATTCTATGCGGGCTGGTTCAGATATTCAGAAGGTTGCAATTGGGCCATCGTTTGCGATTGGGTTACTCCAAAACGGCAATCTTATGGCATGGGGCGACAACCGTAAATGGCAGACGACTATCCCACATCGATATAAAGATCGCATATTCACCGATGTTGCAGCGGGAGTATCGACGGCATATGTACTCGAAAACACGGGAACGGTATATGCATGGGGTGATGAAAACCTGTATGGTGAAGGCACAATTCCCTTGGCAGCACAAAGCAATGTCATTGCGATTGCTGCTGGTGGTCGTAATGCGATGGCCTTGAAATCTGATGGCACGGTAGTGGTTTGGGGACGCAATGATTTTGGTCAATTGAATGTTCCTGCGAATTTAAATACCGTCACGGCGATTGCAATAGGCGCACGGCATGTATTGGTGCTTAAGGCTGATGGGACAGTTGTTGGTTGGGGTGACAAGAAATCAGGCCAATCAATACCGCCGAGCGGCCTCGGTGGTGTGATAGCGATTAGTGCCGGAGATGACCATTCCCTTGCACTCAAATCTGATGGCACGGTAGTGGCATGGGGCGCCAACACTATGGGGCAACGAACCGTACCCAAGGGATTAACCAATGTGGTACAGATAGCTGCTGGAATGAGTTTCTCAGTCGCATTACGTGCTGACGGGACAGTTGTTGGTTGGGGCAGCAATGCGACGGGTGCAATCCGCTTTCCTGCAGGATTGAATGGGGTCAGTACGATTAATTCTGGGTATACCCATACCGTATTAAATATGACGAATGGCGATGTCAAGACATTCGGCTCTTCGTTATTTAGGATGTTGATTACGCGTACACATACAGTAACACCCTATTACACTCCCACCCGTACGGCCACGCGCACCCGTACGGCCACGCGCACGAATACCCCTACCGATACCGATACCCCTACCGATACCGCTACCGAAACTGAGACCAATACCCCTACCGATACCGCCACCGAAACTGAGACCAATACCCCTACCGAGACAGATACTTTGACCCCTACCGAGACCGAGACCCCTACCGTGACCGAAACCCCCACCGAGACCGAGACCCCTACCGAGACCGAGACCCCCACCGAGACCGAGACCGCGAGTAATACGCCAACCATTACCTCGACGGCAAGTGATACCCCGACGGCGTCAAATACCGCCACAAATACGTATACGCCATCAATTACGCCAACCGCTATTCCAATATTGCAAAACGGTAGTTTTGAAAATGGATTAGCGAATTGGACGGTGATGAACCAGCGGATTGATTTGGGCGTTACTTCGATTGGTGGATGTACGTCACAAGACACCACAAATTACAGTCAATTTGGTGGCGGTGGCTCACGTCCCACCTACGATGGAGATACTGGTACATTTTCTGGTTTTTCTACTTCAGTAGTTACAAGTGCATCTGGGGGGTTAGCACCTGCAGCAGGCACGAAGCTGGTGGAACTAGACTTGGGAAGTGGTTCTGGCAACCCGTATCACGTAGCACATGGACCGGCGTTGTATAGTGATGTGTTCTATGGGATAAGTGGCCAATTAATTACCCTCAACTGGTTTTCGGCTGCAGGCTCAGATGATTTTGCGGTACTTGGTTATCTGCTTGATACCGGAACCTGTACGCAATACGAACTTCTTGATACGACTGGGAAAAATGTGTCAGGATGGCAGAACGCCAACGTGACTATTCCAACGACCAAATACGGGTATCGTTTTGTGTTTGTCAATGGCACATTTGATGCCTCAGGTGGTGGTGCTTCTGGTGCGACGTTCTGGATTGACAATATTTCACAAGGTGATGCGCAAACCGTGACGTTTAACTCGGCATCATTAAACAACACCAAAAATAAATCAGCCAGCTATACGAGCGATCCGTTTGACGCCAATGATGTCACGACAAGCACGTCAGGCCTACCTGCGACGTTCACCTCGTCGACACCGAGTGTCTGTACGGTGAGTTCGGGGAGTATTATCACGTTGGTTGGTTCTGGTACGTGTACCCTGGTAGCATTACAAGGTGGTGGCATGAATGGCGGCACATTATGGGCATCGTCACAATCAGTCACTGGTTCATTCACCGTGACCAACGTTGCCTATACTCTGACGCCATCGAATACACGCACCAATACGAGTACGCCAACCAAAACCAATACGCCAACCAAAACCAATACGGCGACTCCCAGTAATACGGCGACTCCCAGTAATACCGCAACGATGACTTCATCAAATACGGCGACCGCCTCAAATACGCGTACCTATACCAATACGCGCACGAGTACCCGTACCCGCACCAATACCCGTACCAATACGGCAACCTATACGGTAACGAATACCCCGACAGTGACTGATACCGATACCCCAACAGCGACTGATACCTATACCCCGACCAATACTTATACGCGTACAAATACTCCCACCAAAACATACACGCGCAGTCGTACATCTACGGCTACCGCGCTGAAAAACACGTTGCGTAAAGTAGCCGTAGGCAATACCTTTGTTTTAGGATTATTGCAAGACGATACCTTGGTTACATGGGGCGATAACCGTCACGGCGAAACCACAATCCCTCCTGCGCTGAAAAATATGCGCTTTACTGATGTGGCAACTGCTATTACCACGTCGTTTGGAGTGGGAGTTGATGGGCGCGTATATGGTTGGGGCGCAAATGATTATGGAGAACTCAATATCCCTGTAGCGGCACAAACGAATGTGAAGGCAATTGCTGCTGGTGCGCGCTTTGGTATCGCGCTCAAAACAGATACTACCGTGGTTATGTGGGGACGGAATGATGCGCGCCAATTAAATATTCCAGCGAATCTGAGCGATGTCATTGCCGTTGCCGCGGGGGCGCGCCATGTCGTCGTACTCAAAGGTGATGGCACGGTTGTGGCATGGGGTGATAATACCTTTGGCCAGTCATATGTCCCACCGGGGTTGCGTAATGTCGTGGCGGTGGCTGGCGGTGAAACTCACACATTAGCGCTACTCGACAACGGTAAAGTAGTTGGTTGGGGTGCAAATGATAAAGGGCAACTCAATATCCCGGCGACTTTAACCAATGTCGTGCAAATCTCTGCCGGCCGTCGTTGTTCGGTGGCACTCCGAACGGATGGTACAGTCGTGGCCTGGGGAAGCAACGAAAATAATGTTATTGCGTTTCCTTTAGGAATTAACGATGCGAGAGTTATCGCCGTTGCTAATCTCAATACCGTGATTGGACGTGCTAATGGAAGTATCAATATGTATGGTAATAGTAACTTTAATGCGCTGATTTCGCGTACACCAACAAACACCTCCAATCCTACCTTGACGGCTTCAGAGACATTGGTTCCTACGAATTCATTGACACCTTCCAATACCCGCACGGAAACCCCCACACTTACGGCAACTGCGTCTGTCATACCGACACGTACACGTTAAGCCCATTAAGACTTGCACAAATCTTAGCAAGATTGTCCGGAATACCAAACAAAACCACCCACAAGGCATATGCCTCATGGGTGGTTTATGTTTTTTGCTGGTGGATTAATACGTGATTTGGGCATAGATGGGGTGATTTCCCAAGCGTTTGCTACTAGATAAAAGACCAATTCGATCGAAAATGCCATATGTTGGGGGTATCGATGTCTCATCCCAATCAATCAATGCCGCACTGCCTGGTGGGGTGTGCTGTTCGCCTGCCGGCGGGCGTTGATCGTGATGCCGTGACGTTAATCAATTATTTAGCAAAAACTAATTTTATACGCAATACTTTCAGTGTAAAATTATCACAGGTTCATTATTGATAACAAAAATATGTTGGGTTTGTAATCATGTGTGCGTATAGTAATGACACGGTGTAATTGCGAATGGAGTAATAATGCGATTTTTCAACATCATGGCAGTATTGTGTGTCAGTATGATTAGTATATTTCTGGTCCCAGTTTCATCCGTAGCAGCTGCCCCTAGTACCCCCAATACCCCCAAATGTACCATCAAAGGCACATTTCGGAGTGAGGTGTTGCGTGGCACACCCCGCAACGATGTCATCTGTGGATTTGGTGGCAACGATACGATTATGGGTATGGGTGGCAAAGATATTATTATGGGCGGTGCAGGGAACGACATCATCGATGGTGGCGTCGGTAATGACCTGTTGCTTGGCGAAGATGGCAACGATACACTGATTGGTGGTGTCGATAATGATGCCCTTGTTGGAGGTATTGGCCGAGACCGGTTGAATGGGGGGACGGGTAAAAATCACTGTGTCATTGATGGTATTGACGGAGTTGTTGGGACATGTCCAATTGATCAAATCGGACCACAACTGAGCCTGATTGAGTGGCCACAAATTCCCGTGGTGGCGGGCAATACATTGAGATTTACATGGAATGCCAGCGATTCATCGGGTGTGGTAAGCACTACGGCAGAAATTGTTGGTGCCAATGGCCAACGGGCTGATTGGTGTGCACCGTTGCCCGACAATCGGGTGAGTGGTGATGAATTTACAGGGACATATGCCGTCAATTGTGTGATACCCACAACGGTAACCCCACAACGATATAACGTGAGGCTCAGTGCCGAAGATTATTTTGGTAATCGTATCACAGAGCTGTTTGGATCATTTTTGGTCACGAATCGCACTGTCGACAAGACTGCCCCGCAAATCGGTATTGTCGCTATCCCCGAAATGGAAGTGGTTGCCGGCACCACGTTGACGCTCAATTGGGATGCAACGGACGAATCTGGGGTGGCCAGTACCCATGTGAAATTCGCCGGACCAAGTGGCTGGATCACGAATTGGTGTGGGTTTGGCATCGTGGGCGACCGCGTCAGTGGCGATGAATTTGCTGGCACCTACCGCGTGAGTTGTGCCATCCCTGCCAATGCCGTGAGTCAACGCTATGACGTCTATATTGGTGCTCAAGATTATTTAGGCAATAGTAGCGACGCACAACAAATCTCGTTTCAAGTTGTCAATGGTGCCACTGATACTGCGGCTCCCGTGATTGCTGATTTGCGTGCGACTGACACCATGCGTGGCGCCCAGGCGGTGATTCGCTGGCGCGCCCAAGACGAAACTGCCGTGGGGGGCATGATTGCCTGGGTGGCCTACGGCGATTACAACTTTGCAGATAATACGGGACGTGGCTATGTGAACGACACTGGCGCAATACTTGTGTCGGGCACGGCCCAAGACGGCATCTACGAACAAACCGTGACCGTGCGTGCTGATGCCCCTACCGGACGCTATACCCTTTGGATGCGGGCCGGTGACACCCTCGGTAACAGCACCCTCACGCACACCAAAGTTGAGTTTATGGTGCGCTGATTGTCCAACGCGCCAAACAACACACCCGCACCGCATATGCGGTGCGGGTGTGTTGTTTGATACTGATTAATACGTGATTTGGGCGTAGATGGGGTGATTGCCCAAGCGTTCACGACCAGCGAGGCCTGCTAATTCAATCAAAAAGGCCGCTTCAACCACTTGCCCACCTGCTTGGGCGACCAACTGACAGGCCGCCGCAATCGTGCCTCCTGTGGCCAGCAAATCGTCGATGACGATGACACGGGCGCCGGTGGGGAAGGCGTCCTTGTGGATTTCGAGGGTGGCAGTGCCGTATTCGAGGGCGTATTCGAGGCGATGGGTGTCGGCAGGTAATTTGCCTGCTTTGCGCACTGGGACGAGCCCAATCCCCAAGGCATAGGCGAGTGGTGCCCCAAAAATAAATCCGCGTGATTCGATGGCCACAATCGCTTCGATTTTTTGATCCTTGTAGCGCTCCACAAAGACGTCGATGGCGCGGTGCAGGGCGGCACCGTCACGGAGCAGGGTGGTGATGTCTTTGAATTGGATGCCGGGGATGGGGAAGTCGGGAATATTGCGGATGTAGGATTCGAGTGGCTGTGTCATGGTGCAGTTGTTCCTTCGAGTAATATACGTAGTTGGGCAGCGGTTGTGGTGATGGCATCAGCCGGGATTTGGGTGCCAAACACCACTTGGTTGAGCATGGTACTGAGTGCCGCATAGACATCATCGCGGGTCAATGCAACTGGTGGGGCAACGGCATCGGCACTGGCGGTACGGATAGCAAGGGCCACAGGATGGTCTGCTAATGAGAGCAAGCGATTCGCAGGCTGGATGCCGTAATCAAGCAATATTGTTTGATTTGCTTGCGTCAACAACGCATTGAGTAGTGTGCGTGTGGCGACGAGTTCGGGTAAACTCAGATGTTTGTTGACCGCTACTACGGTGCTTTGCAAGAGTGGATGTGCTGATTGATTGGTGATACTCAACAGCGGTAACGTGGTCACCCCGGTGGCATCGCCCCATAGTTGCGCATAGGTTTGATGATTGGCTGATGAGTCGATTACCATGGACAGCTGCCCGGCGCCCACTGTTTGCTCAATGGTAAATATCGCATTGAGGCGTGTCTGCATCAGGGGGTCGTTGTTGAGTGTCGTCAGCCACGTGAGCCACGCTTCGCTGCCTGCTCGCCCGGTATCCGCCAATACCACCTGTCCTTGATCATCGACGACCGCTCCCCCAAACGCTGCCAAATAGCCATACATTGTGTCGATGGTTAAATCAGCACCCAGCCCCCATTGGGGTGGATTGCGCAAATTGTGCGCCAATCCAATGAGATCATCGCTGGTGCTGGGCGGACTAATCACACTGTGCGTGTTGTAGTACAGCACGGGGAGGGCATAACTGATTGGCAAACCAATGATTTGGGTGGCGGCATTGGCTGGCGTGTATTGGGCCGTGGCAAGCACTGTTTTGTCGAGGGCATTGCGGGTGGCCACGTCAAGCAGAGTGTCAATGACGAGACAACAATCGTTACTCGCAAGTGTCTGGAGTTGGGCGTTGCTGAGGATGACGAGGTGTGGCCCGCGTGATTGTGCAAAGGCAACTTGGACGTCGTGCTGGATATCAGTAATGGGGATGCGTTGCAAGATGACGGTAAAACCATTGGCGTTAGCGATGCGGGTCAGCACATCGCGCAACGCCAATTCATTGTTGCCACCGAGGGCATGCCACACGACAAGGGTTGTAGGGGTGGTTTGCGGCGTCGTAGTGGCCACCGGCACCGGTTTGACCGGTGCAGTGCCACAGGCGGTTAACCCGCAGAATAGACCCAGCAATAGCCACCACCATACCCGTTGCATCTGACTAAACCGCGAAATTCATACGCGGCACCAAGGCTGGGGCATCCATGTCATCGGCAATGTAGGCATAATCAGCCTTGGCATTGGTGCTCATGGCAAAGTGACGGCCTTTGGCATCGAGGGCAATCATATTCATGTTGACTTTGTCTTTGGGCATGTCGAGGGTACGCATATCCACAAAGGCACTATGTACGGCTTCTTCGACACTCATGCCAAAGCGCATGTTCATGACGGCGGTACGGGCCAGACTACAGCGGATGGCGATTTCGCCCAATCCGGTACAGGCCGCCCCGCCAAAGCGATTGTCGCAGTAGTTGCCGGCGCCAATGATGGGCGAATCACCGAGGCGACCTGGGTACTTCCAGGCCCAGCCACTGGTGCTCACGGCCGACGCCATGTTGCCATGACCGTCGATGGCGATGAAGTTGACCGTGCCAGCGACCTTTTGGGGGTCGGTGGCCAGCACACTGGCTTGACTAATCAAGGCCTTGATATTGGCCAAACCGTCGTTGGCCCATTCGGGACCAAATTTACCGGCGAGGCCATCGCGCCAGGTTTTTTCGGCTTCGGGGCTGAGCAGGTTTTCTGTTTTGAAGCCCTTTTCACGGGCAAACATCTCGGCACCTTCACCAACCAACATGACGTGGTGGAGTTCTTCCATGACTTTGCGGGCCACACTAATCGGGTGGCGAATGCCTTTGATGGCTCCTACGCAGCCCGCCCGTAAGTTTTTGCCATCCATAATCGAGGCATCGAGCTCTACTTGGCCGAGCACATTGGGATAGCCGCCGTAACCCACTGAATTGTCGAGTGGGTTATCTTCGACGGGCCAGGTGCAGGCTTCGATGGCTTCGATGGCGGTGCCACCTTTTTTGAGAATGTCCCATCCTTGTTTGAGTCCGATGTCACCATTGCTACTTGCGATGATAATCACGTCTGCATCCTCTCTGATAGACGACTCTTTATGCTTGATACTGGGCAAACAGCACGACGGCGTTTTGCCCACCAAAGCCAAATGCATTGACCATGGCTGCCCGTACCCGACTCGCCCGAGCCTGATTGGGCACACAGTCGAGGTCGCAGGCCGGGTCAGGGGTGGTATAGCCCATGGTAGGGGGCACCATTTGGTGCATGATACTTTTGACGGCACCCACGGCCGCCAAAGCCCCAGCCGCCCCAGCGGTATGCCCCAACATCGATTTGATTCCACTGACCGTCAGATTGGCGGCGTGATCACCAAAGGCCGTATGAATGGCGGCAGTCTCGGCGCTATCGTTGAGCGACGTCGCCGTGGCATGGGCACTAATATGGTCGACATCACTGGGTTGGAGCTCGGCATCAGCCATGGCGCGGGTCATTGCTAAGGCGGCGTATTTACCACCTGGGGCGGGGGCGGTGAGATGGAAGGCGTCTTCGGTGGCGCCAAACCCCACCAGCTCGGCATAAATAGTCGCGCCGCGGGCGATGGCATGCGCGAGTTGTTCGAGGATGAGCACGCCACACCCTTCGCCGCCAGCAGTGCCATGCCGATTAGCGTCAAAGGGGCGCACGGCGCGGCTGGGGTCATCACCTGGCGGGGCAATTGCCCCGATGACGCCAAAGGCCATCGAATTGAGGGCCGTCACGCCGGCATCACTCCCGCCGGCCACCATGGCGACGGCATCGCCCCGTTGTACCATCCGGAAGGCTTCGCCGATGGCGTAGGTGCCGGTGGCACAGGCCATCACGGGGGTGGTGTTGGGACCGTGGAGGTCATGGGCGATGGCCACATGGCACGACCCCATGTTATAGATGAAGGTGGGTAAGTAGAGGGCGTCGACCCGTTTGCGTTGGCGGGCCTCGAAGCTCAGGGTCTGGGCTTCGACGTCGGCGGTGCCCCCCAGCGAGGTGCCAATCACCACACCCACGCGGGTGCGGTCGAGGTCAGCGTAGGCAGTCAAGCCGCTATCGCGCAAGGCTTCACCGGCGGCGGCGAGGGCGAATTGGGCAAAACGGGCGGTGCGTTTGGCGGTTTTGGGGTCCATGTGTTGGATCGGATCGAAGTCTTTGACTTCGGCCGTAATCACATACGGGATGTCGGCGGGGTCATAGCGGGTGGCAATCGCCACACCCGACCGACCAGCCATTAACCCTTGCCAAAATGTGGCCACATCGTTGCCGATGGGCGATACTGCCCCTAAACCTGTCACCACCACGCGGTGTTGTATCAGCTGACGCATGTCATACCTTTTCAGAATTATTTATTGTCCCTATTGTACAACGTAAAAGAAGGAGGAAGTGCGCACCCGTACAATCGTCGGTGCGTGGCATATCCTCGCACAATCACATCCCTCCGATTCCCTCCATACGGTGGGGCGTGTTAAAATACGCATAGGAGTTTTTTGCAAAAGAGGTAACTCGTGGACCAAATCGTCGATGCAGTTCGTGGGATGCGTGACATCTTGCCCGAAGATTGGGCCCGCCAACAACATATTGCCCAGCAAATCGGGCAATTACTGGCTCTGCATGGCTATCAGGCCATCGATTTACCTATCCTCGAGCATCGCGATTTGTATATGCGCAAATTAGGCGAAGAACTCGTCGGCAAAATCTACGAATTTCCCTTCAATGGCCGTGATTTGGCCTTGCGTCCCGAATGGACGGCCTCGGTGCTCCGGGCCTTTAATGCCAATAAATTTGCCGATCATCCTTTGCCGTTGCGGCTCTGCTATACCGGCCCCGTCTTTCGCTACGAGCGCCCACAGCGTGGTACCTGGCGCCAATTTACCCAACTGGGGGTCGAAATGATTGGCGCGCCCTCACCCCGTGGCGATGCCGAAATCCTCGGTTTGGCTTGCGCCGGGCTGGTGCAAGTAGGCATCAACGATTTCCATGTCAATCTGGGCCATATCGGTATCATTCGCAGTCTGCTGGGCTCGTTGGGCTTGAGCGAACGCACCCGTAGCGTGCTGACCTGGAGCCTTGAGCGCATGCGCACGCGTGGTGTCGATGCCGTGCGTGATGCCCTGCTCCGCGAAATGGACGGCGAAAGCCAAGGCTTCGATACGGCGATTTTGGCGGGGCTCGACGATGCCCAAGCCGAAGAACTGTTGCTCCATACCTTGCGTTCGATAGGCGTTAACCTGCAGTTTGGTACCCGCCCCCCCGAAGAAATCGTGCGGCGCTTGGTGCGCACCATGCGTACCAGCGACCAACATGCCACGGTCGAGCGGGCGATTACGTTTTTGGCCGAACTCAGCGCCATCCGCGCCACCCCTCACATCGCCATCAATGCCCTCAGCGAGCTGATTACGCGCTATGATCTGCCTGACCCCGGTGTGGCGCAGTTGCAGGCCTTGATTAAATTACTGCCGTTGCATGGGGTCGATAGCGACCGCGTCACCCTCGATTTTGGCTTGGGACGGGGGTTGCATTACTACACCGGCATGATGTTCGAAATCGACGCTCCCAATGGTCTACAGCTGTGCGGTGGTGGGCGCTACGACGAGCTAGTGACCGCCTTGGGTGGCAAACAATCCACCCCCGCCGTGGGCTTTGCCTATGGCCTCGAGCGGGTCGTGCTGGCAGCTCCCACCCCGCAATTCCCGCGGGCCCAAGGGGTGATGGTCATCCCCCAAGACACCGACGCCTATACCTACGCCTTGCATATTGCCCATGGCATGCGGGCGTTGGGGGTGGTGGCAGTGTGCGAAATGCGCGAGCGGAGCTTGTTCCAACAGCTACGTGATGCCCAAAAACGCAACCTCGTACCGCTAGTGGTGAATGGTGACGATGAAGCCGCCGGCCTGGTGCAATGGCGTGAACAAGGCGAAATCGTCCGTATGACGATGTTTGACGCCTACCAACGCCTGACGGTGATTTTATGAAATTTGCAATTCTTGGTGCCGGTGGGGTGGGTGCCTATTTGGGCGCGCGCTTGAGTCGGGATGGGCATCCGGTGGCCTTGATTGCCCGTGGTGCGCATGCCCACGCCATGCAGACCAACGGCGTGACGGTGCAGACTGGCACAGATTCGTGGCAGGCGCGCCCCACATGGATTGGTGAAGACCCAGCGGTGGTAGGGGTGGCTGATGTGGTGATTGTGGCCGCCAAAAACTATGACTTGGCCGCGGTGTTAACCCAAGCTGCCCCACTTGTCGGGCCGCGGACCCTGTTTTTGACCCTGCAAAACGGCATCCAAGCCTATGCCCAAGTGGCAGCCATGTATGGTGCCGAACGCACCTTGGCGGGGTTGATTTATTGCGAACTCAGTATCGAAGCGCCTGGAGTCATCCGGAGTGGTATCGAGCCAGCGCGCCTGACCTATGGTCCGCTAGCACCCCTCACTGCGTCGCCGGTGGCATTGGCCCTCGCCCAAGCCTGTAACGACGCCGGCATTCAGACGACGGTGGTGGCCGACGGGCGCACGGCGGTCTGGAGCAAGGCGATATTTGTGGCGGCTATGAGTGCCGTCAATACGTTGAGTGGCGCGGCGATGGGACCGCTCCTCGCCGACCCCGAAGCGGTAGAGCTGTTGACGGCAACTCTGCGCGAAACGCAATTGGTGGCTGAAGCTGACGGCATCACCTTTGCCGCAGACCCCGTCGCCCAAGCGCTGACTATTGCCCGTACCATGCCGACAACTGCCCGTTCGTCGATGGCACGGGACTTCGCCCAAGGCCGCCCCATCGAAGCCGATGCCTTGAGTGGTGCGATTGTGGCCAAAGGGCGCGAACTAGGTGTGCCGACTCCGATTAATCAAGCGTTGTATGCCTTGTTGCGCTTGCGCATGCAATCACGTGAGGAATAAACCAATGACACAACTCAAGTGGGGCCATTACACCGACCTGCACCCCGATACCCTAGCCCAGATTATGACCGCCACCCCGATTGCCATTTTGCCGTGGGGCGCCCTCGAATGGCATGGCTCGCATTTGCCACTAGGGATGGATGGAATTGCTGCCCAATATGTGGCCGAACAGGTAGTCCAGCGCACCGGTGGCGTGTTGTTGCCGATGACGTGGTGGCCGATGACCACGTTGCCCCACCGCTTTTCGCTGGCCGTCAAAACTGCCACCTTTGTGGCAATGGTCAATGATATGCTTGATAGTCTGGCGGGGGCCGGATTCCACACGGTCATCCTCGTCAGTGGCCATTATGCCCAAGGTCACGAAATTGAGTTGATGAAAATAGCCCTGGCCATGTATGAAAAAAGTGGCTTACAGGTGTTGACCTTGCCGCCGGCGGCAGTAGTCAACGAAGACTACCTCGATCACGCCGGGCGCTGGGAAACAGCCCAGACCCTGGCGTTGCGTCCCGATTTGGTGCGCCTCGATCAACTCGGCGACGCCCCACTCCACCCCCGTGAGTGGGCGGTGCTAGGCGAAGACCCCCGGCTCGCCACCGCCCACGACGGCCAACAAGTACTCGATGGTGCCGTTGCTGGTATCGTGGCGTGGGTGGCTCAAATGCAACAACCGGGCGGCATGGCCGCCTTGCATGCCTGGTACCACGGCCGAATTGCCGGCTATGCCAGTTATGCGGATAGTTTTTTCAAAACGTCGTGGGAACAAGCCTTGACTGATTGGTGGCGCCAACGCACTGGCGTCGAAGGGGAATAACATCATGCCACTGCGGTTTGCCATTCCTTCCAAAGGGAGCTTGTACGACGGGACGATGAGTTTTTTTGACAGTTGTGGCTTGCGCATTGTCCGTCCCAATCCGCGCCGCTATACGGCGGCGATTGCGGCCTTGCCCGGGGTCGAGGTATTGCTCCACCGCCCGGCAGATATTGTTGAAAAAGTAGCCGACGGCGAAATTGAAATCGGCGTCAGCGGTCTCGATTTGGTCGAAGAGTTACGTGGCGACCGCGAAGATTTGTTGGTCATCCACGATGATTTGGGCTATGGCCGCTGTGAATTGGTGGTGGCCGTCCCCGAAGCCTGGATTGATGTGCGCTCGTGGCGTGATTTGGCCGATTTGGCCGCAGAATTGCACGCCTCAGGACGGACGTTGCGCATCGCCACCAAATACGCCGCCTTGATACGGCGCTTTTGTCAAAGCCATGGCATCAACTCATTCCGGATTATTGATTCCCAAGGTGCCACCGAAGCCGCACCCGGGCTGGGGTATGCCGATATCATCGCCGATATCACCGAAACCGGCACGACATTGCGCGACAACCAGCTCAAAATCGTCGGTGGCCCCATCCTCAAATCGCAGGCCTGCATCATCGCCTCACGACGGGTGTTGCGCCAATCGCCTGAAGCGATGGCGACTATCCAGACTATCCTCGAGATGGTCGAAGCACGTCGGCGCGCGCGGGCGGTAGTGCAGATTACCGCCAATATTGCGGGCATATCGGTGGCAGATGTGGGGCAACGCATCGTGGCTCGCCCCGAATTTGCTGGTGCCCAAGGCCCGACCATCGCGCCGGTATGGCCCCGCGAAAACGGCGTGGATGGCATTTATATGGTGACCATGGTCATCCCCCAAGAGCACGTGCTGGCCACGGTCCGCCATTTGCGAGCCCTCGGTGGTGATGCGATTGCGGTGATGCCGGCGCATTATTACTTTACCGCTCAGAGCGAAACCTTTGCGCGCATC
>CAISXI010000117.1 GCA_903889425.1 uncultured Roseiflexaceae bacterium
AAGCTTGTTTTGTCGAACGTACAGGCGTAGTGATGCCAATCGTTGTCGGTGTACCAAGTCGTACTGCGTAAATCATCGCCATAAAAACCACAGTAGACGCGGTTTTCGCTGTCGAATCCCATGCTCAAAAATGTCCGTCTGGCTGGCGTCCCCAGACTCAATGCCACATCATTGGTGTTGATGCGGTCGCGCCGCATCCAATAGCTCGCCGTGAACGAAGTGCCCGACAAGGTCAGTTTGCTGGTACTGGTTAATTCGGCGCCACTCACCGCCGCAAAACGGGCTGCCCGTTGACGCACCCCATTGGGGTCGCTTTGGGGACAGACCGACGGCGCGGTGCAGAGGTAGGGGCCGGCCATACCCACATATTGGAACGTTGGAGCGGTGTCGCCCATGCGAAACCAACCTAGTTGATTAGCGAGTATGACATTATCAAATACTTGTGGTGTCAACGTAGGGATACGCACTGGCGTACTACTCGGTATACGGGTCGGCATTGTGGTACCAACTACTGCCGCACCTTGTTTGAATGCCACCACGACCCCTGCTCCCGCAGTGAGAGCCACCACATTGCGGTCAGCACTGAGGCTGGTGAGTTGGGTGTCAGTGCCTGCAGGCACATCGCCCCAGGCCACGAGGCTGCCATCATCGCGGAGCGCGATACTAAATTGATCACCGGCAGCAATGGCGACGACGTTTGACAGGGCTCGATAAGGCACATCGGCTTGACCGACATCGTGGCTACCCGCCCCCCACGCCACCACCCGGCCATCGGCCCGCAAGCCCACGATGTGGTATGTCCCGGCTGCCACGTCAACCAACGTGGTGGCGGCCAGCGGGAAGGTTTGCAGGCCTTCATCGCTATTCGCCGCCCACACCGTGGGTTGACCGTTTTCGCCGATGGCCACCGCAAAATCGGGGCCTGCTGCAATGTGGCGGATGGGCAATGGACCACGGGTATCAAATTGATTTGACCATACTTGTCCAGCCGCATTTAACAACAGCAGATGTGCGCCATTGACGGCAAGCTCGTTGATGTTGCGATTGATGACTGCCGGAATCGTGGGTGGCGTTCCCCAGCCACTCACCGTGTGATCGCGTTTGAGCACCACCCCAAATCCGGTGCCCACCCCCACGGATTGCACATTCGTGGTAACTGCGCCGGGCAAGGTGGTGGTGCTACCTGATTCATTGAGGGTCAACGTGTTGTTACTATGCACGATGGCGATGGTGTCACTCGTCATCGCCACACTACTAATATCGCTGTCGGTCAGGGCCGGAATCGCCCCGAGACCCCAAGCACTATAGCCACTATAGGCCGTCAGTGGCGCAAAGGTGGGTACGAGGGGAATATTGGCAAAGGCGGTGGCTGACGCCGTGGGTGTCACGGTAGGGTTACTTACGATGTCGGCAGTGAGCGCCACACTGAAATCGCCGCCGCCCACTACCAAGAATGGATTGAGCAACGTACTGGGGGCGGTAGTTTGGCCATCGGCGTTCAAGCCCCAGCCCAGCACTTGGCCATTATTTTCAACTGCAAGGATATGATAATTGCCGGCACCAATCCGTTGAAAGATCCCGGTTGGGCTATTTTTTTGCCCAAAACTGGCGTCACCCGTCACCACCACACGACCATCGGCCAATAATTCGACACTTGCGCCATTATTGGCCGCAATATCAACCACATTGGTGAGGGTAGGCAATGTCGTTTGGCCACGATCATTCCGACCCCACGCCACGGCGGTATTGTTGTACAACAAGGCGAGTGAATGCCAACCCGCCGCACTGATTTTGGCAACACCCAACACGGGAGGAATAGTAATCTGACCATAGGTGTTATCACCCCACCCAACCATGGTACCGTTTTTGCGGAGCGCCAACACATGGCGCATCCCTGCACTAATCTGCACCACGTCAGTCAAGGTGGAGGGCACACTACGCTGGCCGTACGTATTATCACCCCAGGCCACCACGGTGCCGTTGGCACGTAACGCCAATGAGAAATTAGCACCGGCGGCCACCGCCACCACCCGCAACGGATCAGTTAAAGGGCGGACTGTAGTCAGACTCGCAGGCACCGTGGCTTGACCGGCATCGTTATCACCCCAGGCAACGACCACGCTATCGCTCCGTAACGCCACAATATGCCCACTCCCGGCAGCCACTTGGATGACCGCATTCTGGGCAGTGCTGGGAATCGTACGGATGGCACTACT
>CAISXI010000118.1 GCA_903889425.1 uncultured Roseiflexaceae bacterium
GATAGATGGCCAATCTATTCTTGAAACAAACGGCGTCTATTCGTTGCCAACTGCTGCGATGCAGGCCCAATTAACGCTGACCGCGCAACAGGGTGGTGCGGGTGCAGCGCTATTGCAGGCGCCGCTGACCTATCAATGGGGTGAAGGATTTGCGCAATTACCAGCGTCATTTGCTGATCTGGGGTTGGCTGATTTTGCCGGTGCGGTTACATTCACCCGTGCCATCAATATTGATGACATACGCGGACAATGGGTGCTCGACCTGGGTGTGGTGCGTGGTACGGCAGAGGTGATTGTCAATGGTCAATCGGTAGGGGCGCGGATTTGGTCACCCTATCAATTTGACATAAGTGATTTTGTGCAACAGGGTCAAAACACCATCACAATCCTCGTGACCAACACATTAGCGCCCTATTTGGCGGGGCACAGCCCGACGCACTATGCGCCAGCCCACCAAGAAGTAAGTGGGCTCTTTGGACCGCTGGTGCTTATCCAATCGCAATGAACCCCTGTGGTCTATTCGTACAATCCACTACGTGCAACGGAATTGTTGCATGTAGTGGATTTTTGTTTCAACGCGCATGAAGGTGTTTTTTAGGATAATGCGGGTATTGGCAGCGGTACATATTTTTTAAATACTCGATATATTAAATGTAAAGATAAAAATTACTAAATACACAAAAACATTGCGTTTGATAATTTGCACGGGTATAATTTTTATGTGACAACGTGAAAGGGGTTTGGGATGAAACGAATGCGTATATTAGTAATCGGCATGTTGTTTTTGTTTGTGTTGAGCGCCTGTGGCACCGTAGCACCGGCAGATTCTGCCAGCGAAAACCCACAAACGACAGTTGAAGTCACTGACGGTCAATCAAGTGATGTGTCAACTGATGTCACCACAGAAGCCGAAACTGAAGCAACCACTAGTACGGATGACGGTGCATCTGCGAGTGACACCTGGAGTGGCAGTGAGTTTGCTAATAAACTTGACACCCTAGACAGTTATACGGCAACCTTCAACTATACAACCACGAATAATGGTAAAGAATCAACGTGGGTATGGCAACAAAAAGTGATTCGTGAACCGGCTGCCATGGAGATGCGCACCAATACAAAAGGTGCAGATATACAAGCAGCTGATTATCGCATGGTCAAAATTGCTGACAAAACCTACTCGGTGAGCGATGACCCCGCCCAATGCATTATTGTGGTTGATCAACCACAATCTCAGAGCTTGAATCCCGATAGCATCATTGGGAATATCCCGTTTGCAATGCAAAAAACAGGTGCTGGCCCAGATGTATTGGGCCGTCCTACCGATGCCTATGTCTACGAAGGCACAGAAGCAGACGGTGCCACGTACCAAAGTACGGCCCTCGTCGAACGCAACGACGGCTATGCCATGCGGTGGGAAGTAACCGGCAAAACCAAAACCGGCGATGCGCTTGAGTCATTTACGTGGAAGTATGAATTGACTGATATTAATGCGGTGCCCCCAATTACGCTCCCCGAAGAATGTGAAAATGTCGGTAGCGGCAACAAATGGCCGATGCCTGATGATGCCCAAATTACTATGCAAACCAACGAAATGATGGCATTGACTACCGGCAAATCGGTCAAAGAATTGACTGATTTCTATACCACTGCGATGAAAGATGCTGGCTATGTGGCAGGTGATGGTGCTATGAACTCCACAGATTCGAGTTTGCTCCCCTTCAGCAAAGACGGCAAAATAATCACGGTGATTATTTCGCAACAAGATGGTAAAGGGACTGTGATTATCACCCAGCAGTAAACAGATTTTTTGTAATGGCTGTTTAATAACGAGTAAAATCATGCGTAATCCCCGTACGTCCAGCGACGCACGGGGATTTTTGTTGCCAAAACAGTGCTAGTGGTTAGTTGATACCCAAGTGTTGGCGCACGATATTGGCCAAATCGGTACTGAGTGAGGGCACACCCTCAGCCATGGTCATGCGGTTTTTGGTCATACTAAAGGCTAATTCGTTGCTGAGGTCGGCAAACCCCGTCGCCCCACCCCAACCGTCATGCCCAAAGGTGCCCCGGCGATTGCCGTAGGTGGCGCTGGTGTCACCCAGCGCATAGCCCAACCCAAAGCCATCTTGGCGACCACTGACTGCATCTGCGCTCCACGATTGGATGGCGGTGGCGTTGGAGATACGCCGAACCGGCAACAATCGCACGCCATCGACGCCGTTACCTATGAGCGAGGCATAGACTTTGGCGATGGCACGGGCACTGGCCATCATGTTGGCCGCCGGGATACAGGTGGCTTGGAAGGCCGGGTGGTTGGGCATCAACGTCGGATCAGCCATTGGGTTTTCTTTATACGCATCGGCACCCAAATCATGACTCATCTGGGTGGCATCACCACGGCGGTCGCTGGGCAAGCCAATAAACAAATCGTTGATGCCCAATGGTTTGCAGATTTGATCTTGGATGAACTGCCCAAACGCTTTGCCACTGGCAGCTTCAAGTACTTTGGCCAGCGGCCAGCCGTAGCTCAAGCTATGGTATTGCTTGACATGGCTCGGCTGACTGGTGGGTGTGATGCCGGCAATCGCCGCCGTGATGGCGTCGTAGTCGGCATAGGTCATCGGTGATACCGTGGCTGGGATTTCGGCGATGCCAGCGGTATGGCTCATCAAATGCCGGATGGTGATGTTTTCTTTGCCGTTTTGGGCAAAGGCTGGCCAATAACTGGCAATGGTGTCGTCGTAGCGAATCAGGTTTTGTTCGGCCAACAGATGCATGGCGGTGGCGGTGATGCCCTTGCTGGTCGACCAGACCCAGACCAAATCGTCGGGGCGCAGGGCGGCGCCACTGGCGTCACGAGTGCCGCGAGTGATGTCGACAATCATTTGGCCGTGATGGTAGACACAGAGCTGGATGCCTGCTTCGCGGCCGTCGGCAATAGCGGCATCGATGTGATTGGTGAGCGCTTGTGTAAGTGACATAATGTTCTCTCTATACGACGAAACTAGGCGGGAATTTGCAGGTGTTCACGTACAATGGTGGCTAATTCTTGGTTGATTGAGGGTGCGTTGGGGGTGAGGGTCATCTGGGTTTTGGTCATGGCAAAGGCGAGTCCATGCACGGGGTCGGCAAAGCCGATGGCACCGCCAAAGCCGTCATGCCCAAATGTGGTGTCACGGAGTCCCATTGCGGGCAGGCTTTGGCCGAGGAAATAGCCCAACCCAAAGCCCCGTTCGGTATTGACGAGGGTTTGATCCATGGCCCAGCGCTGTACCTTGGTGGCCATGGCGATGCGCCGTTCGGGGAGCAGACGTACGCCATCGACGCCGTTTTCAATCAATGATGCATAGACGCGGGCAATCGCACGGGCACTGGCCATCATGTTGGCGGCGGGCATGCAGGTGGCTTGGATGCCGGGGTGATTGGCCATCAAGGTGGGGTTTTCGTGGGGGTTGCTGGCAAAACCATTGGGGCCGAGGTCGTGGCTCAAACGCGTTGCATCAGCCCGACGATTGGCCGGCAAGCCAAACACCAAATCGGTGATACCGAGGGGTTTGCAGATTTCGTCTTGGATGAATTGCCCAAAGCGCCGCCCATCGACTGCTTCGAGCACTTTAGCGAGGGGCCAGCCGTAGGTCAAACCGTGGTAGGCCGGGATTTGTCCGGCGCGGCTGACGGGCGTCATGTTGGCGAGTACGGCACACACGGCATCATAATCGGCGTGCACGTCGAGTGAGGTACCGGCGGGCAAGTGAGGAATCCCGGCGGTGTGGCTCATCAGGTGGCGAATCGAAATAGCTTCTTTGCCGTGTTGGCCAAATTCGGGCCAGTAGCGGGCAATCGCGTCATCGTATTCGATGAGTTTGCGCTCTGCCAAGATGTGCATGGCGGTAGCGGTGATACCTTTGCTGGTCGACCAGACCAGCACCAAATCGTTGGGGCTGAGGGGTGTGCCGGTATCGTCGCGGCTGCCCCGGGTGATGTCGACAATCATTTGGCCGTGGTGGTAGACACACAACTGGATGCCTTCTTCGCGGCCACTGGCAATGGCACTCTCGATGTGTTGGGTCAGCGCTTGACTGAGGGTCATGATACGTCCTTTTTTAAAAAAATAAGCCCTAGGCGGGAATCTGCAGATGATACCGTACTATTGTAGCCAATTCTGCATTAATCGGTGGGACATCGGGCCGTAGTGTCATCTGGGTTTTGGTCATGGCAAAGGCGAGGCCATGCAGGGGGTCGGCAAAGCCAATCGCGCCCCCAAAGCCATCATGGCCAAAGGTGGTGTCACGCTGCCCCAGTGCCGGCAAACTCTGCCCCAACAAATACCCCAAACCAAATCCCCGTTCGCTGTTGAGCGTACCGTCAATCTGCCAACGTTGCACGCTAGTGGCAATAGCGATGCGCCGCTCGGAGAGCAAGCGCACGCCGGCGACGCCGTTTCCAATCAACGACGCATAGACTTTGGCAATCGCCCGGGCACTGGCCATCATGTTTGATGATGGCATGCAGGTGGCTTGGATGGCGGGGTCATTGGCCATCACGGTTGGATCAGTATGTGGCGCGTCAGCAAAGGCATCGGCTCCGAGGTCGTGCCGCAAGCGGGCAGCGTCTGTTTGGCGATGCGCTGGTAGCCCCACAAACAAATCACTGATTCCCAGTGGTTGACAAATCTCGGCTTGCACAAATTGTCCAAAGGTTCGACCATCAACCGCTTCGAGTACTTTGGCGAGGGTCCAGCCATAGGTACGGGCATGGTATTCGGGGATTTGGCTCGGCCGACTCGTCGGGCGGAGCTGACTGACGAGGCGACAGGCCGCCGCAAAATCTGCATGGGTGGCAATCGAGGTGTCGGGTGGTAACGAGGCAATCCCGGCAGTATGACTGAGGATGTGGCGAATCGAAATAGCCTCTTTGCCGTGTTGGCCAAACTCGGGCCAATAACGGGCCACGGTATCGTCGTACTCAATCAGCCCCCGCTCAGCGAGAATGTGCATGCAGGTGGCGGTGATACCTTTGCTGGTCGACCAGACGAGCACTAAATCATCAGGGGCGAGTGGGGTGCCATGGTCGTCACGGGTACCACGAGTAATGTCGACGATCATCTGGCCGTGATGGTAGACACAGAGTTGGATGCCTGCTTCGCGGCCACTGGCGATGGCGCTGTCGATGTGCTGAGTCAGCGCTTGACTAAGTGTCATGTGGCTATTCCTTTGTGGTACACGCCAAAAAGAAGCACCATCACGTCAATCAAGGCATGCAAGATCGACGTGATGGTGCAATGCGTGGTTTAGGCTTCAGGGATGCCCAAATGGGCGCGTACGGCCTGCCCAACCACTAAGGAAATTCCCACAGGGGCGACAGCGTGGAACATGTTGGTTTTGGTGAGGGCAAATGCCAGGTCGTAATCGGGGTCGGCAAAGGCACTCGACCCACCCCAGCCGCCATGCCCAAATACCCCGCGCCGGCGTGACACCGATGAGTCTTCTTGGTAATCGGGGAGTTGATACCCCAACCCCATTGCCATCCGGAACTCTGCCGTGCCGTCGAGGGCCAAGCGTTGCACACTGCGGAGCATGTCGACGCGGCGCGTGGTAAGCAAACGTACCCCATCGACCCCATCGCCAACGAGCGACGCATAGACCCGCGACAGCGCCCGGGCACTAGTCATCATGTTGATACTGGGCATACAGGCTGATTGCACGCTGCGGAGATTGGCGAAGGCGGCCGGATTATTGACCATGTCGATGGTGCCACAATGGTCGTGGTTGAGTGGGTGGGGCAATCCGTCGTAGCGCAGCTCGGCGGTATCGCCGTAGCGCGCTGCGGGGAGCCCGATGTGCAGATCACGAATCCCTAATGGGGCACAGATTTCGTCTTGGATGAACTGTGTCACGCTCCGTCCATCGGCGCGCCGGAGCACTTCGCCCAGTAACCAGCCATAGCTGATGGCGTGGTAGGCGGGCGACTCGCCCGGGTGAGTTTTGGGTTCCATGGCGGCGAAGCGGGCACACATCCCGTCCCAATCGCACATTTCGGCGGTGGTGACGCGAGGCATGTCGGCCATGCCCGAGGTGTGGGCGAGGAACTGTCGGATCGAGATATATTTTTTGCCGTTTTGGGCAAATTCTGGCCAATAGCGGCAGACCAAATCGTCGTAGTCCAGCGTCCCTTTTTCGGCGGCGATATGCATTGCTAGCGCCATCAACCCTTTGGTCATCGACCAGCAATAGAGCAAATTGTCGGCACCGAGTGGGTCGCCGGCACTATTGCGGGTACCACCGCTATAATCGACAATTTGTTGGCCACGATGGTAGACGCTGACTTGGATGCCGTATTCGGCACCTTGGGCTTGGTAATCGGCGACGATGGTGGCGATTTGTTGGGTTAACTCATTCATGTGCGCTGCTCCTTTGCTATGCACGTAATGCGGGGGTGCGATACACCGATTTGCCGGCGACTTGGATGTCGCAATCGACCACGTAGGGGGCGATGCCGGCGAGATTGGGGGTGATGCCGAGGCCGACGCCGGTGGGGATGTGGATGAGCCCGGCACTGTCGGGTAACAAATGCTCGTGCGTCATGTCCCATGCGAGTTGTTTGAGGGCTACGGGGTACTCGCAAATTATATCATTTTCTATGCCCGCATACGGCTGTAACGAGGCACTCAAGGCCAGATTTGAGGTGAAGGTGTGGTTGACATACGTCACGTTATTGCGTTGGGCGTATTGGGCAACCTGATGGGCAATGCTGATACCACCAATCCGACCAGTATCGATTTGGATGTAGCCCAGCCCGGCGTAGTCGATCATGTGTTGCGCCATATAAAACGTATGACACCCCTCGCCACCAGCGAGCTTGACGGGCGCCGCCGAGTGACTGAGGGCTGCATATGATTTGAGGGCACCCGACACAAACGGCTCTTCGAGCCAGGTGACCCGGCATTCTTGCAGGGCGGCGAGGCGGGCCTGGGCTTTGGCGACATCGTCGATCCAGACAGTACCGGCGTCGATGAGCAAAATTCCGTCGGCACCTAGGCCTTCACGGGCGGCATAGACATGGGCGGCGTCATCGCTAACGCTGCCGAGACCATATGGCCCCCAACCAAATTTGGCGGCTTTGAAGCCTTTGGCGCGTACCTGTTGGGCCAACGCCAAGGTTTGGGCGGGGGTGTCACCAAACAACTGCGAGGCATACGGTAGTTTGGGATAGATGCTGGTGTACCCGAGCAGTTGAAACACCGGGGCCTGGAGTTTTTTTCCCAACAAATCCCACAAAGCAATGTCAATCCCCGATAAGGTATGCTCGGCTTGGAGCAAATCGAGGCTATTGGCACGCACCAAGGCCCCGATACGATAAATATCGCTGATGTCGTCGAGGGTCTGGCCGAGCACCGAATCGCGTACCGGTTTGCAGGCACTATGCGACATCGGGCAAACCAGGCTCGCAATCGATACCAGTGGTGCGGCTTCGCATTCACCCCAGCCTACGTATTCGCCGGCTTGGACCCGTACCAGCAAGGCGTCTTGGCTGCCGTCACCGATGTCGAGGACTTCGGGCATGGCTAAATAATAAAAATCAACGGCATCAATACGCATGGCAGTCTCCTTTTGATTGCAGATGGTGACGCAGCACAAAAAATAGTTGCAACGATATTGACAGATTCTACCATCACTTTTACCATAGGGTAAACACGTTTCACAAATGCGAAAGGGCTATCAATGACGATCCCAGCTCAAATAGTGTTCGCCGCCGATCAGTTACAATTTGTCTATCAATCTGCTCCGGCGCGGTTTTTGCAAAAATTAGAAGTGGGTGAGGTTGGTTGGGGGATGGCAGATTCTGGCTTATTTGCCATCGAAGTCGATGGTGAACGTATCGATGCCATGCACCCTGATTTGTTGCTGCAATCAGTCAACCACACCACCCCTGCCGCTGGTCAAACCCAGACCCAACTCACGTTCGCCTATGCACCGTTGCAATTGACCATTGATTTTTTTGTGATGACGTATAGTGGTGCCACGCTCTGCGAAAGTTGGATTGTGGTCAAAAACCACGGCAATACACCCCAAACCATCACCCGTCTCGATTCGTTGGTACTCCACATTCCTTCAGCATCGTACGATATGTTGCATTATACCGGTGGCTGGGGCAGTGAATTCGAGCCGGTGCGTGGCCGTCTCAATGGCGATGTGCGCCTCGAAACCCGGGCTGGGCGCTCGTCACAAGGGATGCACCCGTGGTGCACGTTGTGGCGCGATGGCCGGTCGGCCATGTCGGTCTCCGTGGCCTGGTCGGGCAATTGGGCCATCCGCCTCGATGAACAAAATGACGGTGGCTTCGAGCTTAGTGCTGGTCTCAATGAATGGGCCTATTTTAGTGTGCTCGATACCAACCAATCAGTAACTGCCCCCAAAGTGGCCTGGGTACTCAACGACAACCCTAGCCTCAATGATTTGGCGCAACAATATGCGATGATTGGCCGCAAATACTGGTACCCCCACGCCCCGTTGGCCGACACCATGCCCGTCGAATGGAATCATTGGTGGACCTACGAAGATCGGGCCATCAATGAAGAAGTCTTCCGTGCCAATGTCGATGTCGCCGCCAAAATGGGGATGGAAGTCTGTGCCCTCGATGCCGGCTGGTTTGGCCCCTCTGACCCCGGCACGCACTGGTACGACTACCGCGGCGATTGGCACAACGTCAACACCCGCCGCTTCCCGTCGGGCATCCGTGCCTTGGCCGATTATACGCACGAACAGGGGATGGCCTTTGGGTTGTGGTGCGAAATCGAAGCCTTGGGTCGCCATGCCGAAGCCGCCAAACAACACCCGGCGATTGTGGCGACCCGCCACACTGCCCCCCTCGGCTATGTTTGTTTGGGGAGCGATGCCGGTTGGCAGTGGGCCTACGACACCCTCGACCGTTTGATTACGGATTATGCCGCCGATTGGATCAAGCTCGACTTCAATCTCGACCCAGGTGCGGGCTGTGACCGTACCGACCACGGCCATGGCGCCGGTGATGGCTTGTTGTGCCATTACCACGGCTATTATCGCCTGCTCCAAGCGATTCGTGACGCCCACCCGCACGTGGTGCTCGAAAACTGTTCGTCGGGCGGGTTGCGCATCGATCTCGGCTTGGCACGCCAAACCCACATGGCCTTTTTGAGTGACCCCGATTGGCCCGAACACAGCCTGCAACTCTTTTGGGGCGCCGCCACGATGCTGGCACCTGATGCCTTGCTCCACTGGGGATTTTGTGAGTGGGGCTTTGCCGACCACCCGCAACAAACCTTTGACCCACAGAGTACGGCCCTGACCGTTAGTCAGCTCGACTATTACACGCGGATTGGCATGTTGCGCCGCTTTGGGTTCTCACAGGGCTTGCCCACCTTGTTGCCATGGGTGGCTGATCGCTATGTGCAGCATATTACTGATTACAAAAACACTATCCGGCGCTTCGTGAAGTATGGGGTGTTACACCTCCAGACCAATCAACCGCGCCGTGACGGGACGCTCGACCGCTATGCGGCCTTCCAATATGTGCTGGCAGATAGTGCCGAATCGCTCCTGGCCGTCTTTCGTTTGCCAGGTGCCAAACCCCGCCGCGTGATTCCGGTGACCGCCATCCAACCAGAGCTCCAGTATCAATTGACGTGGCTCGGCGATAATCGCGTCCAAACCATGGCAGGTGCTGACCTCGTCAATGGCTTGAACTGTGATGATTTGCCCGAACCTGGTGCGGTTATGATTCTGATCCGCGCTATTCGCCCTGCTTGACACCTGTATATCCTATGGTATACTCAAATAAATATATTATTGAAACGTTTTCACATATGTGAAAATAAGAAATACCGGATAACAGTGAGGTTATCGAATGGTACAAAAGAGTGGCACAATTGACGCACGCCGCCTAGGTAAACGTGAACGACGCGAAGCAATGCATGCGTATGTATTCATGTCGCCGGTAATCATCGGGTTATTGGTGTTTACGTTGGGTCCCATCATTGTGTCGTTATTTTTGAGCTTTTCAAATTACAATTTACTCAACGACCCGAAGTGGATTGGTGTCGACAACTACGTCAAGATGTACGGCGAGCGTTTGTTTTGGCAGTCGTTGCGAGTAAGTGCAATCTACTCGATTGTGAGTGTCCCATTAGGGATGACGATCGCGTTGTTTTTGGCGTTACTGCTCAATCGCACCATGCGTGGTATTTACACATTACGCGCCATTTACTATTTGCCGACGGTAATCTCAGGTGTAGGTGTGGCAATGTTATGGCGCTGGATTTTTAATGGACAGTATGGGGTAATCAACACGTTATTGCGTAACGTTGGTGTCAAGGGACCGAATTGGTTACTCGATGAAAACTACGCACTCATTGCCCTCATCATCACGAGTGTGTGGGGAGTGGGTGGGACGATGTTGATTTTTTTGGCCGGTTTGCAGGGCATCCCCGTAGAAATCAACGAAGCCGCCGAAATCGACGGTGCTGGCAAGTGGGGCCAGTTTCGTTATATCACGTTACCGATGATTTCACATGTGACGTTCTTCAACTTGGTATTGGGTATTATCGGGGCGTTGCAGGTCTTTACGGACGCCTACGTGATTACCAACGGTGGCCCCAATAATGCGACGTTGTTTATTGCGGTATATCTATACCGACATGCATTTCAGTTTTTGAATTTCGGTTATGCAGCCGCATTGGCATGGGTGCTCTTCATCATTGTCATGGTACTCACGCTTTTGGTATTTCGATCATCACCGCTGTGGGTCTTTTATGAGCAAGAACGGCAGGAGAAGTGATGATGACAGCGATTGCTCGATTGTTCCGCACCCGGACTGGCCAAGCACGACTCGGCAGTATTGCCACCATGGTGGTATTGCTGATAGGGGCAGTCTTTATTTTGATTCCGTTTTTTTGGATGATTTCGACATCGCTCAAAAAAGCCGGAGATGTCTATATTGCTCCGCCGCAATGGATTCCTGCTGACCCACAGTGGGAAAACTATGTGACTGCGGTGACGCGCCTCAACTACGGTGTGCATGCCACCAATACTGCGATTATCGTGGTATTTGTGATGATTGGTACGTTGTTTTCGTCGTCGTTTGCGGCATACGGTTTTTCACGGTTGCGTGCGCCAGGTCGCGATGCCATATTTATGGTGCTCCTCGGGACCATGATGTTGCCTGGGGCGGTGACGTTGGTGCCGACGTATCTGATGTTCAATAGTATTGGTTGGGTCAATACCTTTTTGCCGATGATTGTGCCAGCGTTTTTTGGTAATGCGTTCTTTGTTTTTTTGACCCGTCAATTTTACATAACAATCCCCAAAGAATTAGAAGAATCGGCGATGATGGATGGAGCAACGGTGTATCAGATTTGGTGGTACATCATGTTGCCACTGAGTGGACCGATTTTGGCAACCATCGCAGTATTTACATTTGTGGCCACATATAACGACTTTTTCACACCATTGATATACATTAGTGATGAAAGCAAGCGTACTATTGCAGTGGCGTTGACCTACTTCCAAGGGTCACCACGCATCGGGCCGCAAATGCATCTATTGATGGCAGCAGTGACGATGTCGATTGTGCCACCGATTCTGCTCTTCATCGCAGCCCAGCGCTATTTTGTGCGCGGTATCGTAATGACCGGTATCAAGGGTTAACTACCCAGGTACATAGATGATTTGCACTGTACGAAGGAGTGTGCAATGAGTAAGGAAGTGAACGAGCAACAGATGTCACGGCGCAGATTTTTGCGCGCCATGGCATTTGGTTCGGCCGCTATCGCTGCTGGAATGTTGGCCGCCTGTGGGACTACTACGCCATCTGCCGAAGCTCCTGCAGCGGGCGGGGACGCCCCGGCTACTGGTGAAGTAGCCAAGATCAAGGCCATGATGTGGAGCAATTCGCCAGTTCTTGACGAAAACTTCAAGAAGCGCGCGGATATCTTCAACGCAAAGTACGCGGGTAAGTACGAGGTCTCGATGGAGCTGTTGCCATGGGATCAGTACTGGCCCAAAGTCGATTTGGCGTATGCATCCAAAGAGCCAATCGATGTCTATTTCTGGGATGTGCAGGCATATGGGCACTACAAACAAGGTTTGGTCAAAAACGTGCAAGCCGATCTCGATGCGGTAGCTGATTTTGCCAACCCTGATTTGTACCCGCAAGAGCAGATGTCGGTGTGGAAGTTTGACGGTGCCAACATGTTTGCGGTGCCCGAGAATTTCCAGAGCATGGCCCTGTTTTACAACAAGGATCTGTTCGATGCAGCCGGCGTGGCTTACCCCGATGCCAACACGACTTGGGACGATATCTTGGTCATCGCCGAGAAGTTGAAGAAGGTCGAAGGCGAAGAAGTCACCCAGTGGGGCTTTGACGTCGGCGATTTGGCGGTGTGGTGGGGTTCAGTTTCGTTGGCATGGGCACAGGGTGGTGGCTACTTCGACAAGGTCGTTGAGCCGACCAAGTTCACCTTTAGCTCACCCGAGGCCCAAAACGCCCTCAAGTGGATCCAAGACGTCATGTACGTATCAAAGTTGGCTCCCGATTCCGAGACGCGTTCGGTGGTCGGCCAAGAGACCGGCATTTTTGGTTCAGGCAAGGTTGCCATGTACCCGGGCGGGACGTGGATGATCTCGAGTAATCAGCAATTGTCGTTCAAGTGGGACATGGCACCGATGCCCAAGTGGGGCGATAACCGCGCTATGCCGTATTGGTTCGGTGGCTGGGTTATCCCCAAAGATGGCAAGCACACTGATGCCGCTACCGCATGGGCCATTTGGTGCGCCACCGAGTATCAACAGACGATGGCCGAGACCCGTGACTGGATTCCGATTCGCGCTGACGCCCGCAACTCGGCAGCCTTCCTTGATGGTATGCCGGCTGGCTTCAAAGATGTTTCGGCAGCCATTAGTAGTGCGCGCATCGGCGACGTGTATAGTGCCAAAGTCCAGCAAATCTTGGGCGAAGTAATTTCACCAACCCTTGATCAAGTCTGGAACAACAAGATTACACCTGCCGATGCCGGCAAAGAAATCGACGAGAAGGCGACTGCCATGTTGTCCGAAGGCTAAACGAGCCACTCCCGTCCCGTACTATGCCAACTGTGGTTGGTGTGGTACGGGATATTTTGTAGAACAATCATCACGCACAAGCGAGGGATTATGCAGATTTTGCGCACCACTACCACCACCACGTTGCAGAGTGCCCATGTCACCGTAACGCTGACCCATACACAGCAGCAGATCCGTTTTGCGATGCAATCGCCACAGGCCGCTTTTGCGCCCTGCGAAGGGGTATTGGGTGATATACAGTGTAATCACCGCGCCATCGCCTGGCAATCACTGCATGTTGCCGAGCCGGTAGCGCATCCCGATGGCTCACACACGGTGGCGATTGTGGCAGATGCGGAAGAGCTCCGGCTCCAACTCACCATCCAACTCTATGCACAGCACGCCATGATGCGTACGTGGGGAGTGTTGCAAAATCTTGGGACACAGGAGTGCACGATCACCGATTGTGCAATCGTGCATCTGATATTCCCCCAAGCCCCGCTCTATCTGTTCCATGTCGACCAATTTAGTTGGGCCTACCGGCGCGACTTTTTTAGTCAACACCAAAGCCAAATCTGGCCCGGCCGCACCCCCATCGAAATCCGCATGGGTTCGTACCCCTCACATTACGACGGCGCCACTAGCTGTGGCTGGTTTGCCATGCGACCACCACCCCACGACACTAATCCCCAGCACCCCAATCAGGGCAGCGGCGTAGTATGTGGTATCGAATTTAACGGCAAAAGCCGGGTGCATGCCTGGGCAACGCCTACCACCACCACGGTGCGCAACAGTATCGATACGTTGGCGCATCAACTCGCGCCCGATGGCGTATTTGAAGTGCCGGGCATGTTTATCGGTGGCTATACGGGTGACTGGGATGAGGCCGGGTTTGTGACCCAACGTTTTGCAGAAGCCCACATTCACCCTGCATTGCCTGACCAGCACTACCCGTGGGTACAGTACAATTCGTGGAAGTATGGCCAAGAAATCAACGAAGCCCAACAACTCGCCGTCATCGACACCTGTCACGAATTGGGCATCGAAGTGGTGGTGATAGATTTGGGTTGGGCGCGCACTATTGGTGATTGGCACCCCAATTCCACCAAGTTCCCCCGTGGTTTGGCGCCATTGGCGGCCCGTGCCAAGCAATACGGCATGCGCTTTGGCGTGCATATTGCCATGGCGCAATGTGCGCCTGATGCCCCGATTGCCCAAGAACACCCTGAGTGGTTGATCCACACCTACGACGATTATTTCGGGGCCGGGATTTTGTGCTTTGGGCATCAGCCTTGCCGTGACTGGATTATCGCCCAGATTTCGCGCTTGATCGAAGTCGAAGGCATCGATTATATCATCCAAGACGGCGAAGACATGGTCAAATATTGCCCACGCAGCGACCATAGCCATGCCACGGGCGATAGTAACTATGCCAACTCGCAATATGGACTCGACGTGGTCATCGGTACGATTCGCGCAAAATACCCGCATGTAGTGCTCGAAAACTGCGAAGATGGCGGTATGATGATGACCTACAAAATGGCCCAACTCTATCACACCAGCATTACTGTCGACAACATTGCCACCTATGCCACCCGCCAAGGCATCTACGGGGCCTCGTATCCTTTTTCGCCACGCTATAGCGTGCGCTACATGGAAGATGACCCGACGCCCTATACCTTGCGCAGTGCGATTTTTGGCGGGCCGCTGATTTTTATGCAGCGCATCACTGATTGGAATGCTGACCAACGCCTCGATGCGGTACGTGCCATCAATGAATACAAACGCTACCGCACCTTGATCCGTGACGGCAAAGTCATCCACTTGCTGCCACCACGAGCCAACGTCAACAATCAAGGCTGGGGCTGGGACGCGATACAGTCGGTGTCTGTACCCGCCCACCAGAGCGTGGTGATGGTCTATCGCGCCATGGGTGATACGCCGTCAAAGGTCATCTACCCCCGTGGCTTGCAGTCTGATGCCTGGTATCTGATTGAATGTGTCGATGCCCAGCAACAGTGGCGCCGGCGTGGCAGCGATATCATGCACTATGGGATTGCGGTGGCATTGCCTGAATTTGCCGCCGAAATCCTCACGCTTGCGCGGATTGAAGCACACGACTAAAGGAGTGCAGATGAGCTATACCCGTATCGATGCCAATTACACCTGGCGTGGATTCCGTGCTGTAATCATCGAAAACCGTTATCTGCGTGCCATGTTTCTGCCCGAACTTGGGGGCAAAATGTGGTCACTCTACGACAAAATCGCCGATTGCGAAGTGTTGTGGCACAATCCCCGCCTACCCCCACGCCCAGCCCACTATGGCGCCGCCTACGACGATTGGTTCTGTGGGGGCTGGGATGAGCTCTTCCCCAACGACGCTCCTACCATGCTCAGCGGCGAACCCTACCCCGACCACGGTGAATGGTGGGCCATGCCGTTTGAGTGCGATATCATCCAGACCGACAGCCACTGTGGCATCGTGCTCCGCCGTCGTGGAGTGGTGACTGATACTGCTGTGGTAAAAACAATTACATTACATAACGATGAATCGCAACTGCGTATTCAATATCAGCTCACGAATCATAGTTATCAGCCCCTCGATTATCTGTGGAAGCTCCATCCTGCGCTGGCCATCACCCCTGATTGCCGCATCGACATGCCGGCGCAGCGGGTGATTGTGGACGAGGGATTCCGTGGCCGGATCGGTGCCGACGTGGCGCAATTCACCTGGCCACATGCCGGGACCATCGATATGCGCCAAATCCCCCCGGTGACGGCCCAAAGTTGTGATTTTTATTATGGGCTCGACTTACAGGCGGGTTGGTGTGCCTTGACCGATACCCGTCTACGGCGGGGCTTTGGGTTGGCATTTGATGCCGAATTGTTTCGTTCGGTATGGGTGTTTGGAGCTTACGGGGGCTGGCGCGGGTTGTATACCACCATCCTCGAGCCCTGTACCGGTTACCCCTATCGTCTCGACGATGCGGTGGCGCAGGGGACGGCTAGTCGCTTGGCACCAGGGGTGCAACTCAGCACCGAATTGCGGGTGGTGTTGTATCAAAGCGCAACGGGCGTGACCCATATTAGCCGCGATGGTCAGGTAACGGCATAGTAACGAAGGACAGACAACATGGGTGTGTCGCAAGTGGCAGTAATCACCGGGGCGGGGAGTGGGATTGGTCGGGCGACCGCCCATGAATTGGCACAACGGGGCCATCGCATCGTGGTGGCCGATATCAATGCGGGTGCTGCCGAGGTCGTAGCCAACGAAATCACCCAGCTGGGCGGTCAGGCCGTCGCCATTGGCGCCGACGTGTGCGTAGATGCTGAGGCTATGGTGGCCAAGGCGCGTGAAGCATTTGGGGTGATTGATATTTTGGTCAACAATGCCGGGATTTTTTATCCTGCTGATTTTTTGACTACCCCTTTTGCCGAATGGCAAAAAGCGGTGGATGTGATGTATTTTGGGGCGGTGCATTGTAGCCAAGCCGCGGCGCGGGCCATGGTGGCCCAGGGGCATGGTGGCCAAATCGTCAATGTGTCGTCGGTCAATGCATTTCTGGGGGCGCCGCTGTCGTCGCACTACAACACCGCCAAGGGGGCGATTGATCAATTGACGCGCTGTCTGGCGGTCGAACTCGCGCCCCACGGGATATTGGTCAATGGCGTGGCGCCAGGCTTTGTCGAAACGCCCATGGCGATTGTCGATGGCGTTAGCGAACATAGCACGGCCGAATTCCAACAGTTTTATGTGCAACGCCGGCGGATTCCTTTGGCACGCCCGGCAGAACCGAGCGAAATCGCCGTGGTGATTGCCTTCCTTGCCGAAGGCAGCGCGACCTATCTGAC
>CAISXI010000119.1 GCA_903889425.1 uncultured Roseiflexaceae bacterium
AATTTACATTATCGGAGTTACCACTTTTCCCACACCGGTTCGCTACTCTCATAGACACGTTGGTCGCGACCAAAGACCACAAAGCGGTCAAAGCCCCGTGAGAACCAGCGGTCGTGGGTAACGGCGACGACAGTCCCTTCAAACAGACTCAAGCCGTATTCGAGGGCTTCGGCACTCGCCAAGTCGAGATTGTCGGTGGGCTCGTCGAGGAGCAACAGGGTGGCGCCATCGAGCTCAAGCAACAAAATCTGGAAGCGGGCTTGTTGGCCACCCGACAGCGTTTCAAAGCGTTGCTCGGATTGCCCAGTCAATTCGTAGCGCCGCAACACACTCATGGCGGCTGCCAAATTGAGTGATTTGTGCTCCCACAAGATCTCGAGCAGGGTTTTGCCGATAAACTCGGGATGGGCGTGGGTCTGGGCAAAAAATCCCGGCACTACTCGTGAACCCAACCGCCACGATCCTTGGTGGTGCACCGATGGATCACCCGACAGCAAGCGCAAAAAGTGCGATTTGCCGGTGCCATTGCCGCCAAGAATGGCGACGCGATCGCCGAAGTCGAGCTCGAGATCAAAGGGCTTGGTGAGGTTTTCGATGACCAAGCCTTTGGTAATCACGGCTTGGACGCCGGTACGACCACCACGCAAGCGCACCTTGATGTTTTGCACGACGGGTGGTGATTCGGGCGGACCATCGTCTTCATAGCGCTTGAGGCGGGTCTGCATGGCGCGGTATTTGGGAGCCATGGCATGGCTGCTTTTGGCTTGGATGGCCAGGGTTTTGACCAGCTCAATCAAGCGCACATGCTCTTGGTTCCAGCGCAACAACAGCTCAGCGAAGCGTTCGTGGCGTGATTGGCGGGCGTCGTTCCAGGTGGCAAAGCCTTCACCATGGACCCATACCGTATTGCCTTTTTTGCCGTATTCAAAGGTGATGATACGGTTAGCCGAGCGGGCCAGCAATTCGCGGTCGTGGCTAATAAACAAAATCGTTTTGCGGCTGGCAATGATTTGTTCTTCGAGCCAGCGTTTGCCCGGCACGTCGAGGTAGTTGTCTGGTTCGTCGAGGAGCAATACTTCGTCGGGGCCACGCAACAACACTTCGAGCACGATGCGTTTTTGTTCACCACCCGAAAAGGTGTTGACCGTGCGGTCGGCCATCTGGTCAAAGGGTTGATCAAACGCCGCCATACAGGCTACATCCCACAGCACTTCTTGGTCGTAGCCACCCACATCGCCCCATTCGGTGATAGCTTCGGCATAGGCCATTTGGCTGGCTTCACTACCTTCGCTATACATCAGTTTTTCGGCGGCGACCAAGGCTTGGCCGGCGGCTTTGGGAGTGGCGGGCAACACCGAGATGAGTAAATCGCGCAAGGTGGATTCGTCACGGACGGATCCCACGAACTGGCGCATAATCCCCAGCCCACCCGAGCGCACGATGCTACCTTCTTGGACGGCGATATCGCCGGCAATTAAGCGCGCCAGCGTGGTTTTGCCGGCACCATTGGGTCCTACAAAGGCGGCTTTGGCGCCATCACCGATGCGGAAGTTGACATCGCGCAACAATACCCGCCCATCAGACAACGAATAATACAATTCACTAACGTCAATGTGACCCACGCACCATACCCCTATTCACTGATGCTGTATGGCGGCGACATTGACGCTGGTACAACATAACACTATCCACATACCCTTCTATCATACCATTTTACGACGTAGGAAGGAGGAAGCTGGAAGTATGAAGTGAAGTATAAAGTAGAGACGCAGTCGAGCCGCAGCCTGCTGCGTCGTACTGCGTCTCCACCATGCAAGGCATGGTGATAGGAAGTATGAAGTATGAAGTATAAAGTGATAAAGTGATAAAATAGACAAATACCAACCCCTACGGAGAAATACCTGCCATGCCAACACCGACATTGTTGTACCTCATCAATGGACCGACGCGCCAACCAATCTCGCAACTCGATGATCGTTTTGCTGCATTTGGCTTATCTGTGGAACGCTATTGGGCCTACAACAACGAATTCCCTGCAGATTTAACCCGTTATCAAGGAATTGTGCTGGCGGGCAGTCCCCACGGCGCATACGAAGATATCCCGTGGATTCACCGCGAACATCAGCTGATTCAAGAGGCGGCGGCATTGGGGATTCCTATGCTCGGCATCTGCTTTGGCAGTCAAATCCTCGCGTCGGCGTTGTGTGGGCGAGACCAGGTATTCCGACGGAGCACCTGCGACATCGGCTACGTACCCATGCAGGTTGCAGCGCTGGCCCACGCAGATCCAGTGGTGGGTGGTATGCCTGATGCGTCGCCGATGTTTGTCTGGCACAACGACGAGGTGCGTGCGAGTCATCCCGACATGGTGATTTTGGCGGCCTCCGCAGATTGCCCCAATCAAGTCTGGCGCTGGCGTAATCAGCCCATCTGGGGCGTCCAAGGGCACCTCGAAATTTCGCTGGTCCATGCACCAGCCTGGTTTGCCGATTGTCGCGATGTGATGATTAGTGATGGCGCCGATGTGGATGCGCTCCTGGCCAGCGCCGTAGAGCAAACCGCAGCCCAGACTATTTTGCAGCGCTTCGCCGACTACATCGCCCATCCAACCCCCATCAATCAATAATTAAGTGAGGCACCATAATGGCACATGCAGAATATTGGTTTAGCATCGCCGAATATCAAGAGCGCCTAGCCCGCGTCCAACAAGAGCTACGGCGCCAAGGGCTCGATGCATTTATCGCGTTTCAACCCGAATCAGTCAGCTGGGTGACCGGTTTTTTTACCCGGGCGTATAGTAGCTTCCAATTTGCGATTATTCCCGCAAACGGTGAGCCCACGTTGTTTTGTCGTGATGTCGAGGCCTACTACCTCGATACCACCTGCCTTTATAACGATTGTGCGCTCTGGAACGACAGCCAAGACACCACCGTGGAAGCAGCCAAAGTGTTGCGAGCGCGTCTCGGTGCAAGTGCCCGTGTGGGTGCTGAATTGGGGAGCTGGACATTGTCGGCGGCCAGATTTGCAACCCTGACGGCGTTGCTCCCAGGGTTTGAATGGCAAAACCAACAATCGTTGATTGCCACCATGCGTCTCATCAAATCCCCGGCCGAAATCGCCTACCAGCGCCGGGCTGGCATCGCTGCCGCAGCCGGCATGCAAGCCGCCATCGACACCGCCCAAGTCGGTAATTCCGAGCGCGAGATGGCTGCCGCCATCTGTGCGGCGATGATTCGGGCAGGCAGCGACTTGGCTGGGCCAGGGGTGATGGCATCGGGCGAACGAGCCTATCATCTGCACGGTTACTACACCGATCGCGTCTTGCAATCAGGCGATATCGTCCAGATTGAGACGACACCCAACGTGCGCCACTACCATGCGCGCTTCATGCGCCCGATTCGGGTAGCGCATGCCAGTGACGAAGACTACCGCATCGTCGAACAACTCGTCGCCATCCAAGACGCTGCCATGGCCACCATTAAACCGGGTGTGGCAGCCACCGTCCCGGATGCAATTTATCGTGAAGGAGTGCTGTCAGCCGGGTTGCGTGACAGCTACACCAACAAAACAATGTACTCGGTGGGATTTATGCTGTTGCCGGTAAGCGGCGAAGATCTCGAAGCCTCACCGGTGGCTGATTGGTCGTTTCAAGTGGGCATGACCTTACACACCTATGTGTTGGCCAAGGGCTTTGGCATGTCCGAAACCATCGCAATTACCGCCGATGGCTACGAGCGCCTAACCACGTTCCCACGGCAGTTGTTTGTGTCGAAATAGTTCATTCAATTCATCAGCCCCAGCACCTGCACTAGGCGATAGTGCGTGCTGGGGCGTTTTCGTACAAAAAAATCCATTGCACCATTATTTGACTAACAACCACTATTTTCACAAGTATTATTTACATTATTTTTGCATTTTGATATAGTAAAAAGAGACACGTTTGCATTGAATTAATAGGATACGACAATGAATATTGGTCGCAAACTATTACCCTGGATTATCATCCTTTTGCTTACCAGTTTATTGCTGATTGATATCGCCAAAACGGCACCGCGCACCCCTACGACACCAGTCGCACGACGCATCGCTGCCGGCGGGCAAAGCACCTATGCCGTGCGTTTCGACAATGTGCCAGTGGGCTGGGGGGCATCTGCATCGATTCCCAAACCTGGGACAGCCACAGGCATTGTCGCAGTCGCCACCAGCGATAATGCGGTCTTGGCGCTCAAGAGCACAGGCAATGTAATCGCTTGGGGCAATAGCACCGACGAAGGTAGCAAACTCAAAGTAGTACCGACAGGTGCCACTACAGGTGTCGTCGATATTTCACTCGGATACCGGCATGCGCTGGCACTCAAGGCAGATGGCACGGTGGTGGCCTGGGGTACTGATTTCGCCAGAGTGACGACGGGACAAAGTGTGGTGCCGGTGGGATTATCCAATGTCAAAGCAGTCGCCGCCGGGGCGCTCCACTCGCTGGCCCTCAAAAACGACGGTACGGTGGTGGCGTGGGGATGTGGCGTCGGCTGGGATTTTGGCCAATGCGATGTGCCGGTTGGGCTCACCAATGTAGTTGCCATTGGTGGTGGTGCCACCCATTCTGTGGCCTTGCGTGGTAATGGTACGCTCGCTTGTTGGGGCAACAACGACTACAATCAATGCCAATTCGCCAGTAGCTTCACCGACGTCAGTGCAATTGCGGTGGGGGATGACCACACCATTGTGCGCTATAACGATGGTACTGTAGGCGCATTTGGCAAAAACTTGTCTGGCCAACTCACCATCCCCGACGGGCTCACGAACGTGGTGGCAATCGCGGCAGGCACGTCACATTCCATAGCCCTCAAATCCGATGGCACAATCGTCGGGTGGGGCAGTAATACATTTGGTGAGCGTGCCAACGGGCAAAACATCGACGTCGTTGCGACACAGACACCGACTCGCACCGCAACCAACACCCGCACTGCCACCAACACCCGCACTGCCACCAACACGCGCACCCCGACCAACACACGTACCAACACCCGGACTGCCACCAACACCCGCACCCCGACCAATACGCGCACCCCTACCAGAACATCGACTCCGTCGATTACGCTGACCCCCTCGCGCACTGCGACACGCACACAGATCTCGCTGACCAAAGTAAATCTGTTGGCCACAGGCACGGGGTTCACACTCAGTACACAGCATGACGGTAGTCTGATTGGATGGGGTGATGGCAATTCTGATTGGAAACAGCTCAGTTTTCTGCCAGCTGGTCTGACAAACATCAAAGCCGTATCGGCGATGGCAAATAAATTCATTGTCTTACGGGCAAACGGTACCGTGGCGGCATGGAGCATCAATCAACAGCTCCAAACCACCACGGCATTATCGGTGCCCGCAGGGCTCACTAATGTCAAAGCGGTATCGATGGGCGGGGCACACTTTCTGGCACTCAAAACCGATGGCACAGTCGTCGGTTGGACATGGCTTCCTCCCAATGATAGTGTCAATTACGGTCAGGCGACAATTCCCAACGGATTAACCGATGTCGTTGCTATTTCGGCTGGTATGTATCATTCGCTGGCACTCAAAAGTGACGGTACCGTGGTTGGTTGGGGGAATGGAGATGAAGACGGAAGTGACTCAAATTATCCGCGCTTACTACCACCAGTTGGCATTACCAACGTAGCGGCTATCTCGGCCGGATGCGATCACTCTCACCTCCTCAAAAAAAATGGTACTGTCGAAAGCTATGGTAGCAACGCCTATGGGCAGGCGACGCCACCTGTTGGGCTGAGTGGCGTAATTGCCCTTGAGGCCGGCTGTGGATACGGCATCGCACTCAAAAACGACGGCACCGTTGTGGAGTGGGGCAACTGGTATGGTACCAGCGACATCCCGGGAGGGTTATCTAATGTAGTGGCCATATCAGCAGGTGATTTGCACATCGTCGCCCGCAAAGATGACGGTGCGCTGGTCAGCTGGGGATCGTATCAAATCCCGTTGGGTGGTTACAACGCCCAACAATCGCCTACCCGCACCAACACCGCCACCTTTACCAGCACGCGCACCCGCACCAATACCGCGACGCGCACCAACACGCGCACCCGCACCAATACCCGTACGGCCACCGCCACACCCACCGCTTCGAATACCCGTACCAGTACTGCAACACGCACTAACACGGCGACACGTACGAGTACGCGTACCGCCACTGCCACGCGTACCAGCACGCCATCGCGCACACTCACCGCAAGCAAGACCGCCACCCCAAGCGTGGTGAGTACGTTTGAGTTTTCGGCGACGAATACGTCAGACTGGTCAGTGAGCGTGAATACTATTTCATTAGGAGCGGATCCTACGTTGTCGTTGCATGTAGGTGACTTGTACCGCTTCCGTGCAGCAGATTTTGGCTTTCACAAGCTATCGCTCCGCAATCAAGACCTAAGCCTATACACCAGCATCACCGGATTCCCACTCACCGCCACGCAATCAACTGACTTCATCCTACCTGCAGATGCACCGAGTACGCTCATCTATGTGTGTGATTACCATACCGAGATGTCTGGCCAGATTACCGTCATACCCTAAACGACGTAGGAAGTAGGAAGTAGGAAGTGTGAAGTGTGA
>CAISXI010000120.1 GCA_903889425.1 uncultured Roseiflexaceae bacterium
ACTTCCAACTTTTACTTCCAACTTTTACTTCCAACTTTTACTTCCAACTTTTACTTCCAACTTTTACTTCCAACTTTTACTTCCAACTTCCTACTTCATGCTTCCAACTTCTTTAGATGAGGTGTGATTCGATGAAAAGGATGGCTTCTTGGCGATTTTGCACACGGAGCTTTGAAAAAATAGTCACTAAGTGATTTCTGATGGTGCCACCTTGGACCCCCAACTGCTCAGCGATTTCGGTATTTGAAAGGCGTTTGGCCAAAAATTTGGCGATTTGCTGTTCGGTGCGGGTCAGGTCGTAGGTCTGAAAAAAGAGTGGATTGAGTGACTTTCTGCTGAGGTCGATGCTTTGTTGTAAAAAAACCGCGAGCTTGGTAGCAATATTGGCGGGCATCACAAACGTGCCATTGATGGCATCCCGAATGTATTGGTCTAAATAGTCAAACGTAGCAGTTTTGAGCAGGTAGCTGCGTGCGCCGCGGGCTAACCCTTCGATAATGTAGTGCTCTTCGTCGAAGGAGGTAAGCAAGATGACAATAATCGCGGGGTATAGTTTGCGTATTTGTTGGAGGCAATCGATCCCACTCATGTGGGGCATTTGGATGTCGAGCAAGACGACATCGATTTGATTGTGTTGCAAGAATGCCAAGGCGTCATGCCCATTACGGACACTAGCGATGACCAGCTGGTCGCGCTGTTTGAGGATGACTTTCTCTAACATAAAGAGAATCAGCAGGTCATCGTCCACGAGCAGGATGCGAATCGGGCGAGATTGATTCATCGGCGACCTGTATAATTGTATATCTGCTTCTTATTATCACCCAATATGAAGAAAAAGTAAAAATCAGACGCACAAGTGCCCGCGCATCGGGGTGAATTTGGGGTGCAAGGCATGCCATGCACGTGCGATTTGGGGTGCGCGGAAGAGCCGCAGCAGGCTGCTTCTGGACAGACATCTGCGCCCTCTGTGCGAGCAAACGAAGAGCGTCAGACAATCAATCAATGCGCTGGAGCCACGAGTGGAGTGCCGCCGTAAATTGCGTAGGATATTCGAGATTGCTCAAATGGCCACATTGGGGCAAAATCAGACACTGGGCATCAGGCAGGGCTGCGGCGACGGCCGCGCTATCGCTGACGGTGATGATGGGGTCGTCGGTGGCGCCAATCACCAGGCTGGGGACAGTGATGGTCGGCAAGAGCGCTGTGGCGTCGGGGCGTTCGCCTATCATCAGCATGGCATTGGCCATAGCCTCAGGATCGGCGTGGCTGCCCAAGGTACGTACCTGCGCAACGATTTCCGGGCTGGCATAGGATGACAACAGACGAGGCATCATGACCTCAGTCAATGCCGCCGCCCCTTGGGTACGGGCGATGTGGGCATTACGCACCCGCGCCGCTTTGCTGGCGGCATCGTCGCCACTAGCGCGACTATTGCAGATAGCGAGGCCGCTGATGCGTTGGGGGGCGATGCGCCAGAGCGCCAATGCCACATAACCACCCATCGATAACCCCGCCACGGCGACTTGGGCGATGCCACGGCGGTCAAGCTCGGCAATGATGCTGGCGGCCACCTCGTCGATGTGGCTGGCATCGGGTGGGGTGGTGGGGTGCCACTGCGAGCTGCCAAAGCCGGCATAATCGAGGGCGATGAGTGGGGTGGTGGGGGCAAGGGCCACGATTTGGGGTTGCCACATCGTATGATTGAGGGGGAAGGCGTGCAAGAGAAGTAACATCGGTGCTCCATCAATAAAATAATTGCGCGATTTATGCGTCATCTTACTACAAATCTGTCTGATATCAGCAAAAAACGTATGGCGCGGGTACGATTTTTCATTCTCATCTGATTCCCATGGTAACGATGTATACTCAAAAAAACAAAATTCGGCTGGGGGAAGAAATGCTCCAACGGTTGCTGCTATTTTTCATCATTATTATGAGTTGTGTGGTACTGACTACTACCGGTGTGGTGGTGTGGTCATTGCGCACCTATGGTTTTTCGTTGCCAGCCCAGATACGCCCAGCCCATACCCCGCCAGACTGGGTGGCGGTGACGGCAGCGGGTGAGCTCCAGTACCACCACGATGGGCAGACGACGGTGTTGCGGAGTGATGCGGTGGCCCAAGGCTATGCACTGCCAAGTATTGCCCCCAATGGCCAGCATGTGGTATTTGCCCGTCAGACCAATGAATTACTGGCCGTAGCGGTGGTTTCGCTCGTGGATGGCCAGATGCGTGACTTATATACCTCTGACAGCGAATCTCCCATTGCCTTGCAATGGTCGCCCGACGGGCGCTATGTGGCGTTTTTGTTGGATGGCAGCGGTGCGACCGTGGTGGTGGCCAGCGATGGGCGTAGCCCGGCACTGACCATCGCCAATGGTACCCCGGCGTATATGGATTGGAGTCCTGACAGCACAGCCTTGTTGCTGCATATTGGCGGGATTGGTCGCGATGGTGGCGTGGTGGGGATTTATGACGTCACCACCCAGACGGTCATCCAGACCTACAACGACCCCGCTGATTTCCAGGCACCGCAATGGGATGCGCAGGGGACGGGATTTTTTTATGTGGCAGATCCTACCCCCCAAGCTGATGCCATGGTGCAACCAGCCGCCCAGATTGTGTATCAGCTACGTGATGGCACCCGTACGATAATTGCCCAAGAAGGCTTGGCGACGGTGCGCTTGTTGCGGGCGCCCCGTGGCAACGCCTTGGCGTTTATTGCGTCCCGGAGTGATGAACGGGTGTTGCGGGTCTGGGACAATGGCACGTTGACCACGCTCAGCAATGCTGCCCCACTCGCCGCCTGGTGGTCCCCCGATGCCAGCCAAATCGCCATGATTACGGCGGTCGATGACCAACAAGTACGCTGGAATGTGGTCACCCTCGCCAATCAGCAACAGCGCCCCCTCCAGTCATTTATCCCCAGCGACATGCATATCGGATATATGCGCTATTTTGATGCCTATCGTATTTCGCCGTGGAGCAAGGATGGACAATGGTTGCTCACGACGACCACCACCATCATCCAAGCCCAGACACTCGATGGTGGCGCAATGGTGCCACTCGGTCCGGGGGAATTTGCTGTTTGGGCCGAGTAAATGTCACTTCATGAAAGGAATCCCAATGTCACAACGGATATTAGTCGTCGAAGACGAACCCGAGATTGCCGGTTATTTGCGCCGTGGTCTGAGCTTCGAAGGATTTGTGGTCGAGACTGCCGCCGATGGTCATGCGGCTTTGATTGCTGCCCGCGAACGGCCACCCGATGTCATCGTGTTGGACGTCATGCTCCCCAAAATCGACGGCTTTGAAGTGGCGCGGCGCATTCGCACTGCCTCAGATGTGCCCATCATCATGTTGACCGCCCGCGACGCCGTGCCTGACCGCGTCCAAGGCCTCGAAGTAGGTGCCGACGATTATCTGGTCAAACCGTTTGCCTTCGAAGAATTATTGGCGCGCATCAAAGCCCAGCTCCGCCGGGTGCAAGGACGCAATGCGGGGTCGACGTTGCGCTATGGCCCCATCCAGATGGATGTTGCTGCCCACGAAGCCATGATTCAAGGGCGGCGTGTCGAATTAACCGCCAAAGAATACGAATTGCTTGAATTATTTATGCGCCACCCCCAACAAGTAATGACCCGCGATATTATTTATGACCGGGTGTGGGGCTATGACTTTGGTGGTGAAAGTAACATTATCGAAGTCTATGTTCGTTATTTACGCCAAAAACTCGAGGCGCACGGTGAAACACGGGTGATTCATACGGTGCGCGGAGTAGGCTATATTTTGCGTGAAGACGAAGAACCAGCGCCCCAATAGAGAATCTGGGCAAATACAGCTAATCGCCACCAATGTACCTGCGTTGGTGGCGATTAGCGTTGATCGTAGCGTTGCAGGGCGGCAGCGCTTTTGCGTTGCACCCAGAGTGGAGGCACCCCATAAAATGCCCGTTCGGCGTCACTAATCTGTTCGTCGACGGGCCCGAGTCCCCATTGGCCGTCGACACGGATGAACTGGGTGCCGAAGCGTTGCGGGCGGCGTTTGGCAATCAACAGGCGATCCCAGGTGGCTGCCACTACCGACCAGGCCCGCGGGTCGTGATGCTGGGTTGCAGTGCGGGCAAAATGGAGTGCCGTGGCGAATTCCTCGGGCGTTTCACCATGGAGCAATACGACGGCGGCGTAGTAATAATCAGCACCACCACTAATTCCGCCGGCGACGGCGATATCACAGACCCGCTCGCATCGCGACCGGCGTGCGGCGTGGTCGTCGTCTTGGATTTGCTCATCAGCAAGACGCTCTAATTCAATTGAAAATGATTCTTCCATTGCGGCATACCATCTTGAATATTCATATAATATTGAAGTATACCGAAATTTCATTTTTTGTGCTGACAAATTCTGTGCAATTTTGCACAGAATTAAATACCCTGCGTGTGCAATTTTTATCACACACGCAGGGCGCATCGAATAATTACCGCGCTAATCGAAAGCAGTTTTTTGGGTATAGTGATGATTGCCTTACATGTTCCGTAACGCCGTCGATGATACATCGTTGCGGAAGGTCTGTTCGTCAATTGCCGTAAACAAGTGGCGCCACGCACTCGGGACAATTTGAGCATCAAACGAGTGGAACACGCCGTCATCGGTAATGCGCCCGGCCACAATGAAGCGACAGTCGTGTTGGGCGATTTGCGCCAAACAGCCACTCACATCACCATCGGGGTAGTATTTGGGGTTGAGCAGGCGCACCACGGTGTCGTACCCCAACACAAACGTCGAGCCTGGCATGAGTGCCGCTTTGTCGATAAATCGTGGCACCCGTGTCAAAATAAGCGAGGGTGCGGTGATAAACAGGCTGGCGCGTTGGGCAATAACGCTATACTTTAGTGGCGGTTTGTCGGCGTTAATAACACTCAATTCGCAATAGCCAACCTGCCCACTCATGCGCATGGCGGTAGCCAATAATTCACGGTGGCCGGTGTGGATGGGGTTAAATGACCCCGACAAAATCGTGGCGTTACTGATGGTTTTGGTGACAAAATCATTGCTGGCCGATTGATATTCGACAATCGGCGTCGCGCCGCGCACCAAATCACCCAGCACATCGTGGCAGGGGGTGGTGATGATTTCGAAGCGTTCATCGGGGCGTAAATCGAGGATAACGGCGGGGATGACCCCCATCGCATACGCCAAGGCCTGGATGAGTAGTGTGCTGATGACGGCTTCTTCGCCACTGCGGTCACGGGCCCCTTTGCTCAGCGTCAGCCCATAGCTGATAATGCGATGTTGGTCACGGGTCGTGACCCAACAGCCGTGGTCGCCGAGCTTGACGCGGTCGGTGGCAATGGTGGCTGTACACGACAAGGCGATCACCGCCGCGTTTTCACTCAAATCCATGGCACGGCGGTAGCCGGCGTGCGCCATGGCGACAGCGGTCGCTTGGCTGACGAATTGGGCAGGTGGCTGCCCAATCAGGCTCAGCATTGAATTGCGTGAATAGCGATCGGTGGCTTCGAGGATGGTGCGTGATGAACCGGCCACACTATGTAACCACCACAATGCTTGACTGCCAGCACCGGCGTATTCGATGACGGTGGGGCGGGCAGCGTGGTGGATAG
>CAISXI010000121.1 GCA_903889425.1 uncultured Roseiflexaceae bacterium
CATGCATCGGCACATCCATCGGCGCACGTAGGGGCGAATGACGCCGGCGAATATATTCGCCGCTATTCGCCCCCGCCTCTGTGCCCTCTGCGGGCTCTGTGCGAGATTATCACATCTCCATGCAATGGCGGCGACGATGGCCGATGCTATAATGCGATATCTCTGCAGAAAGGGTTTCAATATGTCGTTATTTCGCGAAATAACCAGTGGGTTGGCCTTCCCCGAAGGGCCGATTGCCATGTCAGACGGCAGTGTGATTCTGGTGGAAATGTTTGGTCCGCACTTGACCAAAGTGCATCCCGATGGCCAGATCGAACGCCTCGTCACCATCCCTGGTGGTCCCAACGGCGCAGCCATCGGCCCAGATGGGCGCATCTATATATGCAACAATGGCGCCGCCTTTGATGGCGTCTGGCGTGATGGCAACTGGGATTTGTGGTATTCCGCCCCAGCACGCTACTGCGGTGGCTCGATTCAGGCATTTGATTTGGCCACGCGGGAATTACAGACCATCTATACCGCGTGTGATGATGTGCCACTCTCGGCGCCCAATGATTTGGTGTTTGACCAGCACGGCGGTTTTTATTTCAGTGATTTGGGCTATATTAACGGCGAAAGTCCGGCGGTTACCGCTGTCTATTATGCGCACGCCGACGGTTCGTCCATTCGCCAGGTCAGCTTGGCCGATTCGCCCAATGGTGTGGGCTTGGCGCCCGATGGCAAGACGTTGTACTGGAACGAAACCCCGCGCGGGCGGATTATGCGTGCCCCACTGGCTGCGCCTGGGGTGCTGGCAGCTCCCGCCCAACTCCATTATCAATTTGCCGACGGCAACGCCCTCGATTCCCTCGCCATTGATGGCGACGGCAACATCTGTGCGGCGGTGCTGGGGGGCGGGGCGATTGGGGTAGTGTCACCTGCGGGCGCATTACTTGATTTTTATCAGACGGGCAATTCAGGTACCACCAATATTTGCTTTGGTGGTGCCGATTTGCGTACTGCCTATGTGACGTTGGGTGGGTCAGGGGTGCTGGTGACGATGCACTGGCCCCGCCCTGGCGTGCCATTGGCGTATGGGTAGCACATAAAAATAGACCGCCCCAAGGAGATACTGCGAAAACAGTCTCCTTGGGGCGGTTTGTGTTACGGCGTACTAGTGGCTGTCCCGGTGCTGGTGGTGGTTTTGGTACTGGTCTTGGTGTTTGTAGGCGTTTTGGTACTAGTGGCGGTCTTGGTACTAGTAGCGGTTTTGGTATAGGTTTTAGTGCGCGTGGCAGTTTTGGTGGGAGTACTACTCTTGGTGCTGGTCGCAGTTTTGGTAGGAGTACTGCTTTTGGTCGCAGTACTGGTGGGAGTGCTGGTCAGCACACCGAGAAAGACGACGGGTGGTAAGTACATGCCCATCGTGCCATCGCGTGCGCCACGGGTATAGGTATCATCGTAGCCGAGTTTGCCATGTTGATTATCCCCCCAGCATTTGAGCTTGTTGGTATTGAGCACCACACAGGTGGACATCGACCCCAATGATACTGATTGTGCCGTGAGATTATCACCGAGATTGACGGTTGGCAAATCATCACCCATTTCGGAGGTGTTATCACCACGTTGTGTGGTGTCACCTAGACCGAGTTGGCCAAGGCCATTTGCCCCCCAACATTTGAGACTATTATCGTCGAGAATGGCACAGGCATGGAATTCAGCAATTGATATTGCTTTAGCGGTATGACCGCTGCCAAGATTGATAGGTAATAAGGCTGATCCCATCTCGTCAGGCTCATCCCCGTGATTATTGGTATTACCTTGACCAAGTTGCCCATAACTATTCATACCCCAGCAGGTGACGGCGCCAGAATCAAATATTGCACAAGAGCTTTTACCACCGACGGCTATTGTTTGGATGCGCCGAGTACCAACGTCAATGGTTGGTAAATTATCTCCCATTTCGTCAGGAATGTCACCGCGATTATTCGTGTTGCCCAGTCCGAGTTGGCCAAAGCTGTTGTATCCCCAACATTTGACGGTTTCATCGTCGAGGAGCGCACAGGTATGACTGATGCCTGCATGAATGCTGTTGGCGGTACGTCCGGTACCAAGGGCGACATACGGCAGGTTGTCACCCATTTCGTCATATGAATCACCACGATTAACCATGTCGCCCAGTCCGAGTTGGCCGTAATAATTGTATCCCCAACATTTGACCTTGTGATTGTCGAGGATGGCACAGGTATAACCGGCCCCGACAGAAATTGCCAAGGCAGTGCGTTCTGTGCCGAGGTCTATGGCGGGTAAGGTGGCCATATTTCCCGTGGTATTACCACGCGTGGCAGTATCACCATAGCCGAGTGCACCTGCCCAATTATCGCCCCAACATTTGACTGTATTATTTTCAAGTATGACACAGGTGTGTACCATACCGGCGCTAATCGATTTGGCGGTGTGTCCCGCCAAATCGACTATGGTTAGATTTGTCATAGCGCCATATGCATCACCACGATTAGCTATGTTGCCTAGACCGAGTTGACCGAAAGCATTAAATCCCCAACATTTGACAGTATCATTGACAAGGATGACACAGGAATGTCCCGAGCCCGTGCTCACCGCAACAACCTCTTTGATGCCCCCAATCGGCGTGGCCGTGCG
>CAISXI010000122.1 GCA_903889425.1 uncultured Roseiflexaceae bacterium
CAAAGCCAAGCCGGCCGCCACAACCAAAGCCAAGCCGGCCGCCACAACCAAAGCCAAGCCGGCCGCCACGACCAAAGCCAAGCGTACTGAGTAATGCGTATTTATACGAAAAAAACCCGGTAGTGGTGTTTTTTCGATACGAACGCCATAGACAATCGACCGCATCGTTGCATTGGGGCAACGGTGCGGTGCTATTTATTCACGTCGCGCCGTACCTTTTTTTATTAACAAAACGGTATATACAACGAATAGTGGGTGAATAAAAAAGGAGATTGCAATGACTGCGACAATTACGAAACAAATTGCGTTATGGGCGGCGTGGGGGTGTATCGCACTTGGTGGTATGCTGATTATGTGGCAGATTGTGGCACCCGCCAATACCGCGGCCACGCCGCTGGAGCCCCCCATCCAAGTCGCACTTGAGGTCACTGATTTGCAGACTGAATCTCCGGCCACGGCAACAGCTGTGGCAGACGTTGTGGTGTATATTAGTGGTGCGGTGAATAAACCAGGCGTATACAAAGTGGCGCCGACCGCGCGGGTTGCCGATGTAGTGGTGTTGGCTGGGGGATTGCGGGCAGATGCGGATTATGCGGCAGTCAATTTGGCTGCGCATATTAGTGATGCAGCGCATATTCAGGTGCAGAGTATTGGTGTTGCGACGACTAGTGCCCCGGAGCAATCAGCGTCAACGACGCTTGCCATCAATAGTGCCAGCGCCGAGGAATTAGCGGCGTTGCCGGGGATTGGGCCTGCGTTAGCGGCGCGGATTGTCGAATACCGCACGGCGCATGGTGCGTTTGCAACCATGGATGATTTGGGGGCAGTGCCTGGGATTGGCGCGGCGATGCAAGCGAAACTCGCACCGCTGTTACGGTTTGACTCATAGGATAGAAGGTTTTGTATGCAAAATGATATGCGGCGCACCCGGATTGTGGCGACGATTGGTCCGGCGAGTGATTCTGATAACCAGCTCGATGCCTTGATTGCCGCGGGGATGAATGTGGCCCGCTTGAATTTTTCGCATGGGACTCACGCCGATCATGCCAAACGGATTACGGCGATTCGGGCGGCAGCAGCGCGCAACTACCAATCGGTGGCGATTTTGCAAGATTTACAAGGGCCAAAAATCCGCACTGGCGCTTTGGTGAATGGGCAGGCAGTGCAATTGCTCCCAGGCGCCACCTTTACGATTACGACTCACCCGATTATTGGGGATGGCAACGGCGTCTCAACCACCTACCAACATTTGCCCCAAGATGTCAATGTGGGTGATCGGATTTTGATTAGTGATGGCTTGCTCGAGCTGAGTGTGCAGTCAGTCGCTGGTGATACGGTTACCACACGCGTTATCGCCGGGGGTGAGCTCCGCCAAAACCAAGGGATTAATTTGCCTGGGGTGGCGGTCAGTATCCCCGCCCTCACCGAAAAAGATCGCGAAGATTTGGCGTTTGGGTTGGCCCAAGGGGTCGACTACGTGGCCTTGTCGTTTGTGCGCCGGGCTGCCGATATGGAGTTGATTCGCGCGGCGATTGCCGCACACGGGGCGACAGTCGGGGTGATTGCCAAACTCGAAAAACCCGAGGCGCTCGAAGACCTCGATGGTATTCTCGCACTGTGTGATGGCGTGATGGTGGCTCGTGGCGATTTGGGGGTCGAAATGCCTCCCGAATTGGTCCCACTCGCGCAAAAACGCATCATCGAAGCGGCTAATTTCATGGGGGTGCCGGTCATTACCGCCACCCAGATGCTCGATTCGATGATCCGCAACCCACGCCCCACCCGTGCCGAAGCGAGTGACGTGGCCAATGCGATTATCGATGGCACCGATGCGGTGATGTTGAGTGGCGAAACTGCGACGGGGGCGTGGCCGATTGAGGCGGTACAGATGATGCACCGCATCGCCGTCGTCAGCGAAAAAAGTGGGCGTAGCGGTGATGTGGGCGCCCCATTGCCGACGGTGCATGGTCCTGCCGACGTGATGGCTGACGCCATGAGCCATGCCGCCTGTACCATCGCCGTCCAAGTCAATGCGGTGGCGATTATCGCCTTTACCATGTCGGGGTTGACGGCACGCTTGGTGTCACGTCATCGCCCCCAAATGGCGATTATTGCGGTGTCGCCAGAGCCGACTACGGTGAATCGTTTGGCGTTGGTATGGGGCGTGCAGGCCTACCATGCCCGGGCAGTCAGTCGTCTCGATGATTTGGCAGAATTGCTACAGACGATGATTGTCGGTCAGGGGATTTTGCCGGCAGGGAGTGTGGTGGTGTTGGTGGGTGGACATCCGATTGCCGTGGGTGGTACCACCAATTTTGTAAAGGTTATGACACTGTGATGCGTTATATCGTTTCTTTTGGTTCGCTCTGTGCGGTGTTTATTGCAGTGCAATGGGGAATGGTATCAACGCATGCGGCAGCTTCTGATCCACTCATCGTACCCCAAGCAGCCTTGGTGGTGATTGGGGCAGATGATACGCGCACACTGGTGGTTGATCTCGGCATGGCCACGAGTTTCCGTGAAACATGGGAATTGCCACTGACGGTACAGGCGACGGTACTCGATTCATCCCCTTTGCCGTTGGTCGTACAACAACTGATGTTGCCCACCAACAACCGTAATTTGCTCATTTTTAATGGAGCTGCCACTGCCACCCCAGCTCCCACTACAACGCCCTATGTACCCAATCCAGTAGTGCCGTTTATGCTGGGGGAGCATGTTGATAATCGCATCGTCATCAATAATCCGGCGGATGTGGGTGGCTACCATCGTTTTGTGCAATTAACCTGTGCAAATTGTGCACCGGGGTGGGAACTGACAGTACTCAACCAACTCCCCAGCTATGCCCCGATTGTGGTCTATGCCAATGGTCGCGTTGAAATGGCAGGGGCGTGGTTGATCCGCGTCCAACCAGTCAACGATACCGATTTGCCGGCGTTGGCGACGGTGGCACATCTGTTTGAACGGCTACCCGATAGCCCGATTACCGGGCTAACATGGCGTAAAGGGACATCCAAGGCCGAGTCATTCCCGCCGGAGCGCTTTGTGGAAGTCGACGGCCGCCAAAAACTGGGTCGGGTACTGGTGTGTTTGATGGGCGTCTTGTTTTGTAGTTTGGCGTCGTTTTATATCGGGGTCGCGGTGATGAAGCGCATGCACGCTGCGGTTGGGTATCGCCCGGAACAATAAGCGATGTGGGTAAGTCTGGAGTGTAGGATGTGGTGAGCGGTTGGAGTCGGATTATTGCGCGTATTCCAAATTTGCATAATTATCATCAGTAGTTGGCTCTGGATGTATATCCCAACCCCAGTTGCTGCCATCGTCCCACGACTACCGACGCTGTCAATGACACCGTCGGGCACAATGACACCTTCATTGACCAAGACCACGACCAATACGCGCACAGCGTCACTTACCCGCACCGACACACGGACGCGCACTGATACACGGACACGCACTGATACACGGACACGCACCAATACCCGCACGTGGACAGCGACGCCGACGCACTCCAATACCCGCACCAACACACGGACACGTACTGACACGCGCACGCGGACAGATACACGGACGCGTACCAACACGCCGACGCGTACCAATACCCGCACCAATACTGCTACCCGTACTGCAACGAACACCCGTACCAATACGCCGACGCGCTCCAATACCCGCACCCACACCGCTACCGCAACGCCCATACGCACGATGACCCCTAGTGCAACTGCCACGCGCATGGCAGGCACATTGGTGCCCGCAGACATGATGGGACTTGTCGGGCGCGATCCCTATTTTGAAGTAAACAATAATCAGTTGAATACCCAAGCCATCGACCAAATGGGCATCGAAATGGCCCGACTTGGGGTGCGTTGGGTGCGGATTGATATACGCTTACCGGTCGATTATTGGGCCAGTGATGCAGCGGTGGTGACGGCAATTAGTCGCTATGACTACTTTATTAATACCGTTGCCCCGCGCCATCAAATCAAAGTGTTGCTGTTGCTCAATTTCGATGTGATTATGGGTGTTGACGCGAACGAATTATCGCGTGGACCCTATAGCACCGACCCCAAATATGGTCCTAATTACAACAAATACATGCAGGTGTGGATGACACGGGCCTGGCAAATCGTGGCGCGCTATGGCACAAAAATCGGAGCGCTTGAAGTGCTCAACGAACAAAATCGCTTACCGCGCTACACCAGTAACGGACCCGTGGGTAATGCGGTGCCAGCTACGGTGGTGGCCCAACTCACTACCACGCTCTATCGCGCTTGTCGTGGCGGTGGTTTGCAGACATATTGTGCCGCTACCCCAATTATCCTTGGGGGATTGCACCCCCGAGGGAGTGATGCCCAAGTGGGTATCCCCGCCCAAACTGATATGGCCTATTTAGCGGCTATTTATGCGAGTAGTGCCTTCCAATTAGCCTATAGCGAATTGGGGCGTTGGCCACTCGATGCGGTGGGGTATCATTCGTATCCATGGGAATTAGCGGTTATCGGGGTGCGCAGCCAAACCCAAGCGTACAATCGCTTGCGGGCACAACTAGTGGCACTCAATGACCCGTTGCGGCCGGTGTGGGTGACCGAAATCGGCTATAACGTGGCGTATAGCACCCAAACAGAAACCGGACAAGCGGCATTCTTGGGGGATGTATATCGTGTGTTGGCGTCACGGCTCTTGTCTGATGGGAGCCGTGAAATCCCGGTGGTGTTTTGGTTTAAGTATGAAGATTTCCCCCCGGCTACGGGCATTAATGCCCAACAATGGGGGTTAGTGCATATTCCGTTTGTGGCGGGGAATTGTACAGGAGGGGCTTGTTACCAGCCGGATGGCCGCCCGAATTACTATCGTCTGGCGTGGTATGTGTACCGTGATCTCCATTAACGTGCTGACGGGGTGTTTATGGTGTAGGCACATCATTTAAGGTAAAAAGCACATCACTGCGGCGTCCAAATAATTGCCAGGGAGAGTTGTAGTAGCGAAATTCCGGGGTATCGCTACAGCTTCGTCCCTGGGCCATGAGGGTGGCGTGTAAGCGGGTGGCAATGGCTTCAAGTGTACTTTGCCGTACAAACCCTTTCACCGTAATGGCTGCCACGTGACGCCCTGTCTGATGAGCAATCTGGACGACTGAAGCGTGCGGTTTAGGGGCGTTTTTGTCGGTCAAATAAAATGATACGTGCCCATCGTGTTGACTCGTGCCTTGTTCTAGCACCACCGGAATCGTCATCGCAATCGATTGATTGGCCTGATTCCCACCAAAAATATAGTTGGCTAAATGACGAAACCCAGTATTGAGTAAATTTGGACCTTGTACATGCACACGGGCAAATGTAGCTGCAGGATAATAGCGGAATTCGATATTAGCGTCTTGGCTAATCCGCTGGTAGGGCTGGTGTTGGGTGGCCATTTAGTGCTCTGTTCGCTGATAGTTTTTAAGAAGGCGGCGCGAAAACAATAACGAGAACGAAAGGCGCCGCCTAATAATAAGATACGCATACCGAAGGTATCTGGATGTGTTTTTTAAACGCACAGATTTTTTTGGTAAAAAAGAAGTAATTTATGGTTGACGCCACTGGGCTACAAATAGTTTGACACTGTTGATATAGAGGGGCTCGTCGTTGTTATCTTCTTGCGGTGCATAGCGTGGGATGATGCTTTCGACGGTTGCTAATCCCCAGTCAGCGATATACTCGACTGCAATCAGGCGAAACCAATCACGAATACCGGTCTGCCAGTCGGGGTAATCGCGGAACCTGCCGTAACAGGTTGGGTAGCCTGCACAGGTAATATTGCCGACATTATGCGTCGTACTTCCATCTGGTTTGAAGCCACTCCAGGCGGGATTGGTGCCGAGGGTTGATTCGTGCATAAAAAACGCTAAGGCATACACCGGGTCGATGCCATATTCTATACCGGCATCAATCCAGTATTGGCCGGTGCCGGTGGCCGGTGATCCATGGACGCGCAAGATCTCGTCGATGCGTTGTGCGGTAATCGTTGGTGGCCCTAGTACGCTACTTTCACCACTAGGAATTTCGACTTTGGGGGTGTTATCAATCCGTGGGATTTCGGGCAAGGTAATCCCGATGACTTTGGCTGCGGCGCGTAAATTGGTACTTTGGTAGTAGCTACTCAAAATTGTTGTTTCGTTGCCACCTTGATGTTGGGCAATACTGACGCCCAACCAGATAATGACACAAATCAACACAATCCAGACTAGATTGGTGCCTGCGGTGAGGATTAATGACGGTTCTTCATCAAAGTTGGTATATAAATCATCATCTTGACTATAAATCAACGGTTTGGTGGGCGGGATGCGCGTCGTAATGCTACTAGTGTGACGGATGGTGCCGGTATGGCGGGTGGTACCGGTATGGCGTGAATTATCGGTGCGGAGTGCTCCGGTATGGCGCATGCTGCCGGTATCACGTGGGGTAGCTCCCGTATGCCGGATACTATCGGTTTGGCGTGAATGATCCGTGCGCATGGCCGATGTTACTCGCATGTCGACAACGGGTTGCGGATTTGTGGTGCGCATGGTACTGGTAGGGCGTTGATTGGTCCGGGGGGCTGGTTCATTGCGACGGAGTATCGGGATGGGACGTGATTCATGCGTTAGCGCACGTTGCGATTTCGCTCGTGGCGCAGTTGTTAATAATTTGTTGAGTAGTAGCGCTTCATCAGCAAACTCATCTGTAGTTGGTTTTGATTTGTCATTCATACGTAATTATGATAATGTTTCGTGAGGAAATTGTCAAACACCATTTTTAATGGTGACGACAACGATAATCTGATTATAGTGTACCACGGCCACTCAACCATGGATGGAGTTGTTCGGTGGCGAGCCAGGCTTCGATGGCGGGGCCGGGGAGTGATCCTCTGTCGGTAATGACGCCACTGATTTCGTGGAGGGGGGTGATATCACGATCAATCAAATCAGGACTGGTCATCATGAGCGGGATATCGTTGAATGGCCAGGGTGAGGTCGGTCCATGATAAAACGCATTGGTGAGGAATTTTTCGCTGGTACAAAAGGTAAAAAAAGGCACATTGTGCGTCAGTGCATGCGTAGCGAGCGGCGCTGTACCACGTTTATTGGTCAGTCCATGGGTATCGAGGGTATCGGCACCGACAATCACCGCATCGTAGTCGCTAATCGTTGCCGCAACAGCAGTGAGTGGGATGGTAGCGACGGGTAATCCAATCGCAGCGATGCGTTCACGGAGCGCGTGTGATTCACCGGAATTGCTAGGAGTGACATAGGTGACGTGTAATCGTTGTCCATTGCGGAGGGCATGTTGTAGGGCATAATGGACGGTCGTGCTATAGCCATGAGTAATAATACGTTGGCAGTTGCTAAGGAGTGAAAAACTGTGGGTTGCGGTATCGAGTACGCGTTGGTTGAGTTGATAGCGGAATCGGTTGACCACGTCTTGGACGGCTGTTTGGAGTTCTTGGGGGGTGTCACAGGCTTCGAGTGCCCAGAGCATGGCATTGACTAAATTCACGAGGGAGGCAACCGCACGTCGTTCACAGATAAACATCCACCCAGTGCGAAACATTTCACGACGGAAGGTGTCCGGTGATGTTGCTTGCCCTGCTGCTGCGCGTAGGAGCAATGCATCGGTGACGCGCATGACAACTTGCGCTGCACCGTAACGTTGTTCGAGAATCATAGAATCTCTCTGTCAGTGACAAATGTACACTATTAATATTGTGCATTTGCGTGATACAATGCCGTACCATCAACGTTGAATGCTACGTGGATAGTAGTATACTCGAAAAATTTGCAGATTTTCATAGATTGTCGCGTTATCAGCCTGATGCAGATGTTTATGGCATGTTTTTGGGATAAATACGAATGAATTGTAGGGCATTATTGCATTGCAGAATGCAATAACGCAATAATAGCAGGTATGAACTGCAGTTTTTCATCAGATGCTCATAGAGTATTCACAGGAAGTTTAATTTGGTATGTGATAGTGCATAGGTAGCAGACAATATATAATTCTGTCGCGATAGTAGTTAGTGGATAGGGGACATGTATTATGGCACGTGGGAATGGATTTTTGATAGTCACGGCGTTGGTTTTGACGTTAATCGGTGGTGCCGTACTCGGGGCAATCGCAGGAGCGGGAACGTCGTTGTATTTGATTCAACGCAACAATGCCAATCGCCCTATTACGGTAGTACAACAACCCGCCCCGACAAGTAGACCACAACAGACGCAAGCAGTATTGCCAACTGCACCAGTATTGCCAACCAGCAAACCCGATACGAATCAAACCACGAGTAACTCTGCCAATGATCCATATATGGCTGTGCCTGATGTGGTCGCCAAAATTGCGCCTGCAGTCGTGACCGTAATCAACCGCTTGTCTGCCAATGATGTGATGGGTGGGACGGGAATTGGCAGTGGTTCGGGGGCAATTATTAGCCCCGATGGCTATATCGTCACCAATCATCATGTGATTGAGGGCAGTGACTCATTGGAAGTGATTTTTTCGGATGGAACAAAACGATCAGCGACGTTGGTTGGCGACGACCCGTTGATGGATCTCGCATTGGTGAAAATTGAAGGTACTGTGCCGGCGTATTTGCCTATTGGTGATTCAGATGCCTTACGCCAAGGTGAAACAGTCATCGCCATCGGCAGTCCCCTCGGTGAATTCAAAAACAGTGTCACGGTAGGTGTCGTCAGTGCCTTGAATCGTAATTTGGGCGAAGGTGTCCCCGAAGGCCTCATCCAAACTGATGCTGCCATCAATCGCGGCAATAGTGGTGGTCCGTTGTTGAATATGCGGGGCGAAATCATCGGCATCAACACGTTGGTGGTGCGGGGTGATTCTACCGCTTCGGCTGAAGGATTAGGTTTTGCAATCCCTGCCAATATTATGCGCCGGGTAAGTGAGCAAATCATTGCAACCGGGCAGGTATTGTATCCGTACCTTGGGATTACTTATGGCATGATTAATGCTGATATTGCCAAGCAGTATCAATTGTCAGTCCAACAGGGTGCCTATGTGACCAGTGTGATTGATGGCGGACCAGTGGGTAATGTTGGTATGAAGGCAGGCGACATCATTACCAGCTTCGAAGGTGTCATACTAGGGCAGCAAGCATCACTGCGTGGCGTGTTGTTACAATACAAACCAGGTGATGTGGTGAAATTAATCGTCTTGCGTGATAATCAACCACAAGAATTTACGGTAACATTGGGGGAACGTCCCAAGTCGAATTAGTTGCTAGTTGGCTCATGCCACTAGTGTGGTAGGAGCCAATATGCAGTCGATTGCAATCGAAGATGCTATCCATCCGCTGGTACTCACACTCGATGTGGGTACCAGCGCCGTGCGTTTGCTCTGTTTCGATGCCCTTGCCCGCCAAATTACCGGCATTGACGCGCGGCGCCCTATCGATGTCTATAGTGATGCGCATGGCGCTGCGGAAATTGACATAAAAAAATTACATTTACAATGTGATGCGGTGATTGATGCGGTGATTGGGCAACTCGGGGCGTATGTGCAGTTTGTGGCAGCTATCGGGGTTGATACGATGGCCACCACGATGGTGGGAATTGCGCCAGACGGTACACCCGTCGGCCCATTACGCACCTATGCCGATACCCAAAGTGCTGGTGAGGCGCAACTGCTCCGCCAGCAGTACCATGAAGCAGACTATCATGGTGCGACGGGCTGTTTGCTCCGCCCCAATTATTGGCCGGCCCGGGTACGTTGGTTACAAACACAGCGCTCCCCCGAATGGCAGACGGCGAGTATGTGGATGACCCTTGGGGAATATCTCGAATGGCGTTGGTTGGGGATTCGGCGTGTGACACCGAGTATCGCCGCCTGGACGGGGTTGTTGGACCGTACCACGTTGGATTGGCATCCTGATTGGCTTGCTACCGTTGATATGCCCCGCACGGCATTAGCGTCGGTCGTTGACGTCGATGTGCCCCACACCGGATTGTTGCCGGTATGGGCCCAACGTTGGCCGGCATTGGCGCACATCCAATGGTTCGCTGCGGTGGGGGACGGAGCGGTGGCAAATGTGGGCAGTGGATGTAGTGACGCCCGTCATTTGGCACTGACCGTCGGTACCACCGGGGCGATGCGTATCGCCATCCCGGGCACCCCACCCCCGCCGCCGGGATTATGGTGTTACCGGATTGATCGCCAGCTGGCGTTAGTGGGTGGCGCCACCAGTGAGGGTGGCAATATTTATCAATGGATGCGTGATACCTTGCAATTTGGCAGCCAAACCGATAGTGACATCGAAGCCCAATTGGCGGCATATGCTCCGGACAGTCACGGCTTGACCATATTGCCGTTATGGGCGGGTGAACGGAGCCCGGGCTGGGCGGGTGATGCCCGGGCCACCATTCATGGCATGCATTTAGGGACGACGCCAGTTGATTTGTTGCGGGCTGCCTTTGAATCGATGGCGTTGCGGTTTGGGCAAATTGCTGCCAGCCTGCCAGTCAGTGATGGCGTGATTGCCAGTGGCGGGGCGTTGTTGCGCTCGCCGACGTGGTTGCAGATTTGTGCAGATGTACTGGGTCGCCCGGTGACTGCCTCGGCGGTGGTGGAAGCGACGGCGCGGGGTGTGGCGTTGCTGGCGCTACGAAGCCTCGGGGTGATTCGTACATTGGATGCAATTGCGGCGCCACTTGGCGAAACCTATCAGCCTGATATGACCGCCCATGCACACTATCAACGGGCTGTCCAGCGCCAACAAACACTTTATGCGTTGTTTTATGGTAAGACGGCGGGGTAATCACGAATCGAAGTGATGCCGTGTACGCACTGCCCTCAAAAAATGCTAGACTAAAGATAGTGCTGAATTTATTTAATGGAGCAACGCAATGCAATTAACAGTTTTTTTTGATTTTTTGTGCCCCTATGCCTGGCGTGCTTCACGCTGGCTGGATATGGTTGTTACACAGCGCCCCGAAGTGGTCATCGATTGGCGCTATTTTTCGCTCGAGCAAGTCAACACTCCAGCCGATTCAGCCTGGAAGGTTTGGGAGCAAGACGGTGATGGCTATGCCCGGCACGATGGTACGACGACTTGGGGTGGCTTGCATGGGTTTTGGGCGGCAGAAGCAGTCCGCCGACAATCACCAGCACTCTTTAGTGCCTTCCGGACGGCAGTGTATGATGCCCGCCACCAAGAAAAAATCGCCTTGAACGAACGGGCACCAGTGGCTGCGATCGCCGCCCAATGTGGCGTCGATATGGTGCGGTTTACTGCGGATACCCACGACAAAAGCTTGTTGGCCGTGATCCAACGTGACCACGAATATGCCCGGGCGCAATATACTTGCTTTGGGGTGCCGACGCTTTGTTTCGATGACCGCAATGCGGTGTATGTCAAATTGAGCGAAATCATTGATCCGGCACAGGCCTTGCCGTTGTTTGATGATATTGCCGGCAGTTTCACCAAACGTCCATGGCTCGCTGAACTCAAGCGCCCAAATCCCTAAAAGAGGTAGTTGTATGGCCATTACGATTCGCCCAATCACCGATTTGACGGGGTGTGCCGATTTACAAACGGTACACAATGCGATCTGGGGCAATAGTGACGACGAAATCATCCCCACCCATGTGCTGATTACCTGGGCCACCAACAACTGTGTGTTGTTGGGCGCGTATGACAGTGATGGCCCCCACGCCGCACATGGTATGGTGGGGTTTGCCTTGGGATGGTATGGGGTGTATCATACCCCCACCCCGCAACTCAAATATTGTAGCCATATCGTGGGCGTACTACCCGAATATCGCGGACGTGATATCGGATTACGCCTCAAGCTCGCCCAGCGCGAGACGATTTTGCGTGATGGGCAGACCAATTTGATGAGTTGGACCTATGACCCACTGCAAATCGTCAACGGTAATTTCAATATTCATCGTTTGGGGGCGGTCTGTCACACCTACAAACGCGATGTCTATGGCGAAATGAATGATGCGTTGAATGCCGGTGCCCCCAGTGACCGCTTCCAAGTGGATTGGCACATGGAAAGCGCCCGGGCGAACCAACACCTCAATCAACAATTTGTGGCGTGGGATGCCAGTGAATTGGTATACCCCGTATCGGTGCGTGATAATATGCCGTATGCGGAGAAGATGCCGGCGTGGGATGGCCAGGCGGTGGCATTGCCACTGCCCGAGCAACTGGCCATGTTGCGTACGCACGACAAAACCCGTTTGTTGGCGTGGCGCATGATGCAACGCACCTACATCGAAGCGGGCTTTGCGGCCGGGTATCACGTGGTTGATTGTGTGCAGGTGGCGGGACGCGGGTGGCAGTATATTTTGATGCCTGAAGTACAGTAGTGTGTGGAAGTGGTAAGACAAAGGAGTCTGTGATGCGAATTCAGCATATCGAAATGCGCCGGATTGACTTGCCCTATGTAGCCCCGTTTGAAACGAGTGGCTGGCGCGAAGAAGGCAGCCACGCCATCATCATGCGGATTCATGCCGATGGCGTCGATGGTTGGGGCGAAGCGCCGGTAGGTCCATTGCCGTGGTACAACGAAGAAACCTCCACGACGGTGATGGCCATGGTCAACGAGATTTTGGCGCCGATGTTGATGCGCCAAGAGATTACTGATCCCAGCGACGTACAACGAATTTTTGCACCAGTGCGTGCTAACCGCATGGCCCAATCTGGCCTTGAATTTGCGGTCTGGGATTGGTTTGGGCGTACTCGCCAACAAAGCCTCAAACAGATGCTCGGTGGGGTGCATGAGCGGGTCAGTGTGGGCGTGAGCGTCGGCATCCAAAAAGACATTGATACCTTGCTCAAAGTAGTCGCGAGCTATGTGGATGATGGCTATCAACGGATTAAACTCAAAATCAAGCCAGGCTGGGATATCGAACCGACCCGGGCGGTGCGATCTGCGTGGCCAAATATCATGCTCCAAGTCGACGCCAATAGCATTTATACCCTCGACCATGCCGAACATTTGGCACAGCTCGACGAATTCGGCTTGCTGTTGATCGAACAACCGCTGGCTCACGACGACATCATCGATCATGCCAAATTGCAACGGGCCTTGCAGACGCCGATTTGTCTCGACGAAAGCATTGTGTCGCCCGAGCATGCCCGCTGGGCGATTGAATTGCGGGCCTGTGGCGTGATTAACATCAAACCTTCTCGTGTCGGGGGCTTTGCCGCCTCGAAGCAGATTCATGATATGGCTATGGCTGCCGACATCCCGGTGTGGTGTGGTGGTATGCTCGAAACCGGCATTGGTCGGGCTGCCAATGTGGCTCTGGCCAGCTTGCCCAACTTTGTGTTGCCGGGTGATATCAGTGCCAATGCCCGTTACTACAAACGTGATGTCGTCACCAACCCATTTACCCTCAATAACGACAGCACCTTGACCGTCCCTGATAGCATTGCTAATGGGGCCGAAATCGACATGGAATACCTTGATTCGGTCACGACCCAGAAAGTGCTTATCAAGGCATGAGTGCCCGGGTTGTCATCGTCAATGGACTCCCCGGGGTCGGCAAAACCACCCAAGCCCAGGCACTCGCCATGGGCTTGGGGTGGCCGTTGCTGACCAAAGACATGTTCAAAGAATCGTTGTTTGATTCGTTGGGCTGGAGCGACCGCGCCTGGTCGCGTCAATTGAGCAAAGCCAGCATGGATTTGCTTTTTGTATGGCTCGAAAGTGAATTGCGGGCAGGACGGGACTGTGTCATCGAAGCCAACTTTGAGGCTGAGCGCGATACACCCCGTTTTTTGTTACTTGCTGACCGCTATGCGGTGCAATGGGTGCAAGTATTGGTGGTGTGTGATGGTGATACATTGTGGCAACGCCACATCAACCGTGGTAACGATGGTTCACGTCACCCAGGTCACCAAGAAGCTGCTGTGGCACTCGAATTGCGCGAGCGCTTACTGATGGGGCGGGTCGCTCCACTCACGCTTGCGGCACCGTGTATCGAGCTTGACACCACTGATTTTGGGAATATTGATCTGCTAGCGGTGCGTCAACGCGTGCGTGACTCTTTTTGATTTTAATGAAAATAGAAACCGGCTCTGGGTGAAACACACTGCATCGCGCAATACATTACCGTTATCGACAATGGGCAATAAATAATTGCTCGACTTGTACTGTACCGCTTGCGTCATACAATGACGTTACGGGGATGTCTCTGTGTACACTGCGTACCCTGTGCGACATAAAACAAGTGGTATTGGCTGGCAGAGATATTCCCTGATTATAAACAGAAAATACATTACAAATACAGAAAAACAAAGGGCTAGAATAATCGAAAATAATTTGTTATAATCAATGATATCAAGCTAAAAATTGTTTATTTTTTATGATTATTGAGGCTTGCTGTGCGGATTGTATGTGTGTGTGATCCATATCCCAGGAATGTCATGTGATGTAAATATGTTGCTATGCTACAGGAAAGGAGCTGACGATGTCAGACAAACCGAATCCCCAGGTAAGTGTCACTGGATTTTGGCTCGCAGGGCTTGGGATGATTGTTGGTCTCGCGGTACTATCACTCGTGCTGTCGTGGATTCCTGGGGCAGTATTAAGTGGGTTACCACTGATAGCCCGTGTAGTGATTGCCATTTTGTTGATTGCAGTACCTGCTATGTTATGGTTGGTCATATTTATGCGCCAAGATCGCTTAGAGCCTGAGCCGCGTGGATATGTTTTTGGATTATATGTGTTGGGGATTGTCGTAGGCGCTGGGGTATTGATGCCCGTGGTGGATTTTTTGCAATTTGCCACGTGGGGCAATGGCAATAATGCCATGCTCGCCGGCTTCATCGAAGGAATTTTGATTGGTGTATTGATTTACATTGGGGTACGGACTACCGTCATGCCTACCGCTGAATTTGATGAGCGGGTCGACGGCATGATTTATGCGATTGCCATGGGATTGGGGATGGCGACGGCCGAGGGTATTTCGTTGGTGATGAGTCGCGACATTCGTTCGCTGGCGGCTGTGTCACAAATTGCCACCATCGACACGGTGATTTTTGTGGCAGTGGGGATTGTGGTAGGGTTTGTGATGGGGATGATTCGGCCTGGGAAATCATCGGGTTGGATAATGATTGCGGGTCTGTTGGGAAGTGGTGTGGTGTGGGTGGCGCATGACTGGGTACGCCAATTATTGGTGCGCGGTCTTGTCGCCGAATCCGGCTTGATACGTGTATTGCCGAGCATCGTGGTAATGGTCGTGGTGTTTGGGTTGTTTACATGGCTGTTGAATCGTGCCTATGACACGGCTCCCCAGCAAGACAACATGCAGTTACCTGCTGGGCGTGGTGATATGCCGGTGGTGATCCTCGCGGTGGTGTGTCTGTTCGTAGCGGTGATGGTGCGTGATCAATTTATCTATACAGGGCACATTACCACCCATGGGCCGTTGCAAGTGACGTTACCGCGCCAAATGTTGCCGATGCGGCCGGGTAAGCCCTTCCCACAAGTGCATATGAGTGGGGTGCAATATGATTTGCAGTCGGCACCGAGTGCCGGTAATCTCGCCCAAGATGCGGCGCGGGTTCGCTTGCTCCGCGGTGCGAATTGTCGCGATGTCACCCAAGGTGAAACAACCATTGCAATTGGTGCGATGCCGGCCATGATTCAAGAATATGTCTGTTTGCCAACTGCAACCGAGACTGACGTCCAGCATAGCTATCAACTGATTGCAACGGTAGACAAAACGGCATACACCATTGTCGTGACTGGGCCTGAACAATCTGCAACGACTGTCGCGCTATATTGGCAAGAATTATTAAGCCGCATCACGGCCAAATAGGCAGAGAGGATTCCTACTATGAAATCGTTTCGTACGTTGCTTTTATTGATGGTCCTCGCAATGCTCATGAGCTGTTCGACGCCGGCAGTTACGGTGACGCCAACGACTGATACCGTCGTTGTGCAACCGGAACCAACACTTGATAGTGGCGCCAATGTAATCAAACCGGCTGATAGCAGTACAAGTGACACCGACATTGGTGATCAGAAGCAGCCTGCAAGTAATACCACAGACAATGCAGATGAAATCAAAAAGACTGCAACACTAGAAAACGCAATGGCGGCGACAGTGCAAATTGGGGTGTTAGATGCATCGTGGCAAGAAGTGGGTACCTGTACGGGCTCGATTATTGACCCACGTGGCTTGATTCTCACCAACTTCCATTGTATTGGTGATAACGAAACTGGGCAGTACAATAATGCCGATGGGATTGATAATATCTATATCACACTCAATCCGCGTAACCCACCTAAATTCCAATTTATTGCCCAGACGGTTGAGGCTGACGCCGGCAAAGATATTGCGATATTGCGGATTATTGCGACCACCAATGGTGAACCGCCGGCAAATTGTTTGAATCTGCCCGCAATTACCTTGAATATGACGAGTAAGGTCGATATTGGTCAAAAAGTGACGTCAGTGGGCTACCCTGGTGTAGGTGGTGATACCTTGACCATTGCAGGTGGTCAAGTGGTCGGCTTTGACGAATACTCGATGAGTGGTCAAGGGCGTACCTATGAAGCTATTAAATATGATGCGTCCGATTCAGCGGGGATTTCGGGTGGGCCGATTATCAACGAGCAATTCGAACAAGTGGCGATTGCGCATGCGGGTCGTTCGGATTCAGAAAAAGGGGGCAAACTGAGCCTGGCGCGCCCGATTGAGTTAGCCGATGAGTTGATTAACTCTGCTGATTTAGTGCGTATTCCCGGTTGTAATGGGGCTGCCGCCGCCCAATTGAATGGTCCTGCCCAGCCCGAAGATCCGACGCCGGTTAGTAGTGACGACAGTAGCACTACTGCGAGTGATACCTATGATATTTCGGGCAAATTACTTGATTCGGTGTCGGATGAACCGATTGTCAATGGGTATGTGGTGATTCTCAAACCCGAGTATGATTGGAGCGATGTCGATTATGATGACTTGGAAACCTATGTATTGCTAGCGGCAGAAACTGATGCGAATGGCGAATACACCTTGTCTGTTACGGACGAAATGGCTCAATCATTAGTGTCGTATGGGTTGTTTGCCGATAATTATGATACGTGGACGGGTGATGAGGTCGATTTAACCGAAATCTACGACAAAGATACTGACCGCTGGATCGACATCTATATGGATGCCACTAAATGAAGTAGGAAGCGTGAAGTAGGAAGTATAAAGTGAGGTTGGAAGGATGAATTTCGTAGTAGAGACGCAGCAAGCTGCGTCTCTACTATGTATCCAAACAGTATAATAACGCCTCCGCGTCTCCGTACCTCTGCGTGAGACAACGCGCATCTTACAAGGGTAGACATTTATCGGCGTGTATCAATCAAAAAACGCCTCTGAGCACTCTGCGTTCTCTGTGCGAGCCGTTATGAAGTTTGCAGTCAGAGCGCAATTTTTGCCATATTGGGTATCAACAACCGCGTTATACTTTTGGCTAGGTAAAATTATATACCGGGAGATAAGATATGCAGTGGCATGTTGATACGATTCCATGGCAAGAAATAGGCAGTGATGGCACCAAATATGCATTACTCGACGGTGCCCGTGACGGGTCGAGTGTGTCATTTAGTTATGCGTTTGCAATTCCGGCGGGATTCTGGGATCCGTCGCATTGGCACACCCAAACAGCCCATGTGTTTGTGATGAAGGGCACCCTCTATTTGGGATATGGCAATCAAATGGACCAACGCCAGGCGACGGCATATCCTGCTGGGAGTTATGTGATTGTGCCGGCAAATGCCGTACATTTCGATGGCAGTGACGAAGATACGATTATCCTGGGGGTGGTGAATGGTGCGTGGCGCACGCACTATGTCGATAGCCAATATGTCCCTTCGGCGGGGACACCAGAATAATTGCATGGTACAATACCGCAACGTTGCGCATTGCTGTCATATGATGCGCCCCCTTTGTGAGGGAGATTATGCGGTATTTTTTTGCAAAACTAATAATTATTACGATATGTGCCATGAATGTGGTGGCTTGTGCTGATGACCCGACGATGCTTGAGGCGACTCCGGTACCGGTCGAACCAATTATTCAGGCGGATGGTTCGCTGTCACCGATGAACGATGTGGTCAAGGCGATTGTGCAAATAGGCGTACTTGATGAAAACCGCGTGGAGATTGGTTGGGGTTCTGGTACTATCATCGACTCACGCGGGTTGATTGTCACCAATTTCCATGTGGTTGGTCTCAAAGAATCTGACACGTTTTATAACCCGGATCGTTTGGTTGAAGTGTTGTTGACCCACGATATTAATCAACCTCCTGCGTTAAGTTATTATGCCCAGGTGGTGGCTGCCGACCCAGATGCCGATTTGGCGATATTGCGGATTGTGCGGATGGGGAGTGGTATATCGCCGGCAGAGTGCCTTGATTTGCCCACGATTCCCGTAAATAGTGCTGATTTGGGTGTCGAAGAATCGATTAAAGCAGTGGGATATCCGAGTTTTGGGGCTGAAACAATCACGATTACCACGGGCAAAACGGCCGGGTATTGGGGGATTGATCGCTTTGGCTATGGCGAGCAACATACCAAATACCAGGCACTGAAAGTCACGGCACCCCTGAGTCATGGCGTATCTGGTGGCGCATTATTAAATGACGCCAACGAGTTGGTGGGTGTGCCCACATTTGGCATGCGAGACACAAATGGTGCCCCAGTGGTATTGGGTGGGGCGGTGCCGATTAGCCTAGCGACACACTTGATTGAACTCGGTCTAGAGCACCCCTTCCCAGGCTGTGACGGTGGTACTGCGGTCGTGCTCCAACGCGAGCCGAGCACATTCCCCAAACAGGTGATGAAAGGGAAAGTGGTGAAGCGTGACGTGGCAAATAATGAAGTGCCACAAGCAGCGGCATTTGTCTATTTGTTCCCGGCGAGTGTTGATGTTAATAGCATGTATTGGGAGCAAATCATTGTCCCTATCGCCAAAACCCAAACCAGCGGTAGTGGAGAATTTGCGGTGCCCAATGACGATGACCAATTGCAACAACCCGTAGGGGTGGTGATTGTGGTCAATAATATAATTACGATGCGTGAAAATAACGTGAAATTATTCGAGGATGGAGATTATGCCACTGGGATGGTTTATTATCGTGATTCATTGACGACATTTGTATTGAAATAAGCCCGTCAATAAACCCCCGTCGTGATGAATGTCACGACGGGGGTTTTGGTTTTCATTCGGAATAATTTATGCGCACAAGGTGACTCACACCGCCGTGATGCAATAATTGTGGAAACAACCCCCCTGAAGTAATTGCACGTCACGACGGGGAGGATTATTTTTTTCCATCAAAAACAAAAACTACACACCACCGCGGACAACGGTGTTATGGAGCGTGCCAATGCCGTCGATGGTGATGCTGACGGCGTCGCCCCCTTCGAGGGTGAATTCGTCGCCGGGCACGATGCCGGTGCCGGTGAGCAACAACACGCCATCGGGGAAGAGGTTGTCGCGGCCGAGGTAGTGCACCAAGTCGGCCAAGTGGCGTACGATTTTGCTGGTGCTGACGCTACCGCTAAACACGAGATGGCTGGCGCGGTGGATTGCGATCGAGATGGTCAATGCTTTGGGGTCGGCGATGGCTTCACTGAGGGCAATCATCGGCCCGACGGCACAACAGCGCCCGTACATTTTGGCTTGGGGCAGGTAGAGCGGATTTTCGCCTTCGATGTCGCGTGAACTCATGTCGTTGCCTACCGTATAACCGATGATTTCGCAGGCTGGATTGATAACCAGCGCCAATTCGGGCTCGGGGACGTTCCAGGTGGCGTCGTTGCGGATGGCGACTTCTTCGTTGGGACCGACGACCCGGGTGGGCGTGGCTTTGAAGAAAATCTCGGGGCGGGCAGCGCTGTAGACGCGGTCGTAGATGCCGCTTTTGGCCGATTCTTCTTCGCGGGCGACGCGACTGCGTTCGTAGGTTACGCCAGCCGCCCAGATTTCTTGTTCGTCGGTGGGACGCAGCAACGTCACATTACTGAGTGGTGCGAGGGGCTCACTGCCAGCCAGGGCTTTTTGCAGGGCGGTAGCGGCGTCTTTGCGGCCAATGGTCCAGCGCAAGAATGCGGTAATGTTGGGGAAGCGGGCGGTGATGTCGTAGACGGAGTCGTTTTGGACGAAGCCGATGCGTGGTTGCTGGGTGTTGTAGGTAAAGCGACAAATGTACATGAGGATTCCTTGCTATTGAATGGTGGGGATGCGTTGAATGTCAGGGTCACTAAAAATGTCTAACTCGTCACGACTGCGGGTCGAAAACTCGGAGACGATGCAGCCGTCAGGCCCGGCTTGGAACCAGTGCTTGATGTTGGGTTGCAGGGTGTATTGCTCGCCGGGACGCAACACGACTTCGTGCCAGACGCTAAAGTAGGCGGCCCGGGCGGGTGGTGGCGTGCCGCGGGGATGAGGTGTGGCGGGGCCTTCGACATACAAATAGACTTCGCCTTGGCGGCAGCGGAAGGTTTCTTCTTTGCCGGGGTCGTCGCCGACGGGCGGATGGCGGTGTTCGGGGAAGACTTGGTTGGCAAACATGACTAGTTCTTTGGCGCAACAGCGAGTGGTGTTGACATAAACGACCAGTTGCAAGCCCAGCGTCTCGATTTCGCCCAAGCCACAATCGGCGATTTCGATTTGGGCGACCTCGGCGGGGGTCAACACAATCCCGGCGCTGGCAAGCTGGGCGGCGGTGCGTTGGCGGAGCTGGGCCACGGATTGGAGGGTCAGTGCGGGCATAGAATTCCTCGTTAAAACCGTAAGGAAAAGAGCGAAATATCGTGGGCGGTGTGGCCATCGATAGCCAGGTCGGCCAAAATCTCGCCTATCACCGGGGTGAATTTGAAACCATGGCCCGAACAGGGTGAGGCGATGACTACTTGGGGGTGGTCGGGGTGGACGGCGATGACGAAGTGCTCGTCGGGGGTTAGCGTATACATGCAGGTTTCGTAGTGAATCATTGGTCCCAGCAAGGCGGGGATGCGTTCGCGCAGTAGGTTTTGTAGCGACTCGACATCGTGGTCTTGTAACTGGCGATCAATCGAATCGGGGCTACAGGCTTGACCGACGGTGTGAATGGCTACTTTGATGCCGGGCATGCTGGGGTGGTAGGGGAAGCCATAAAACGATACGCCCGCACCACAATCCCAGATATAAATGGGGAAATTGGGCTCGGTGAAAGGCTCAATGCCCCCAATTGGTGCAAACCACAACAAGACACGCCGCTCGACCCGGAGCGGCAACCCCATGTCGGCGAGTAATTCAGGAGCCCAGGCCCCTGGCGTAATCACCAGATGATCGGCGGTATAAACCCCTTGGGCGGTGGTGACGGTCACTCCTCCGCTGGGGTTAGCCTGCCAGTGGGTAACGGCTTCTTGGAAGTGGAGTTCGGCGCCGTGGGTTTGGGCGAGTCGCAGATGGGTACGGACTGCTGCCTCGGGCACCACAAAGCCAGCGTTGTCTTCGTAGACCGCCACGATGTCGTCGCTGGGGGTGAGGGCCGGGTAGCGCTGGCGGATGGTGGTGGCATCGAGCATTTGGTGCGGTAACTGGTGTTCACGCACACTGGCGAGTGTGCCTTGGATGGCGTCGCTGTCGGGACGGCCAATCATGATGCCCCCGGTGAGGTGCAACAGGTCTTCGTCGCTGTGGGCGGCTAATTCGTCCCACAGCACAAAGGCCCGTTTGAGCAACGGTACATAGGAGGGGTGTTCCATGTAGGCTTGGCGGATAATCCGCGAATGGCCGTGGCTCGACCCGTTGCTATGCGCCGGGGTAAATTGTTCGAGTCCGAGTACCCGTTGACCGCGACGGGCGATGTGGTAGGCAGTGGCGCTGCCCATGCCGCCCAAGCCGATGATGATGGTGTGATAGTGCATGGCAAACCTCTTTGGTGACACGGTAAATTACGCTACCGTCATGCAACCCGGACAGGTTCCAAATAATTCGAGTAAATGTTCGACCACACGGTAGCCGGTTTGGGCTTCGAGGGCGCGAATCATAACGTCGAGGCCACATTCGGCAAATTCAGTCACACGCCCACAGATCGTACAGACAATCCGATGGGCATGCTGGTGATTGCTCATGATATAGCGGTGGCATTCGGCGAGACCGTGGATGCGTTGCATGACGCCAATGTCGGTATAGAGTTTGAGGGTGCGAAACAAACTAGCATCGCCCAAGGGATGGCCTTGGGTTGCAAGGGTCTGCGCCAGCTCGGCTGCGGTGAATGCCCCTACGTAGGTACTCGCCGCGTTGAGTACGGCCACACGGGGTGTGGTGGCTTTGTAGCCGGCCGCACTAATGCGTTGGATGGCGTCGCGCACGCTGTCGTTTGGGCTAATTGCTGGTGCGGTCATCGCTGCCCTCCTTGAGCCATTCAATCAGGCGCGGCATGGTGACATCAAAGCCGCCGCGGTACATGTTGTGGTCGGTAGCGGCGATTTGGAGCCAACGCCCTGCGTGCTGTTGGAGCGCCTGTTGGATGATGGGGATGCTCGTGGTGGGGATAATGGTGTTGGCTTCATCTGCGGCGAGACATAATGTTTTGGCGGTGATTTGGGTAAACAAATCAGTAATATCCCATTCGCCACTATTGAGCAATAACCCTTCGACTGCTTCGCGGCGACATTGGTGCAATGCTTCGGCCTTCCATTGCACATCACAGCGATGCCAGAGTTTGTTGCGGGCTGTCAGCCACGGCAGTGTTTCGTTGCTAGGATGACCAACGCCCTCGCCGTATTTGGCGACTAGTTGGGCGCCACTGACGGGGTTGAGGCGGATTAATGGATCAATCAGTACGAGGCGCTGCAGTGGTTGTGACTGCGCCATGACCAAGGCGGTGGCGCCACCCCATGAATGCCCGATGAGGGTATGGATGGGGATGTCGAGGGCTTGGCAGGCTGCCTCAATATGTGTGGCAATATGCGGGATATCATGGTGGCCAATCAGAGTACTTTCGCCATGGCCAGGCATATCGAATGCCGTCACACAATAGCCGAGGCTGGCGATGCCGGGGGCGACCCGCCACCACGAGCGGGCACTGCTGGTCACGCCATGGAGCAACACCACGTGCGCTGTGCCACTTCCCCAGCGTAAATAACTCACAATGCGATTATTGACAATTACTTGCCCGTGTGTGGGTGACATCCCTGCATCACAACTTACCATAACCGTAGTGCCTCATTGCTAAAACAGGGCGTACTTTGGCGTACAAGACCTGCGTGACACCGTGTCACATCATGCCATCGAGATGATGTGACACGGTGCGGTAATATCGCTTTTGGTATCATACCGCAATCAGGGGAAGTTTAGGCAAAGGCGGTGATCACACATTGGCGCAAGGCTTCAATGTGTGGCCAGCGATCGCCGGGTCGGTCATAGACCAGGGTGGTGGGACCGCTGAATCCGTGCTGACGAGCTGCCGCCAAGCAGTCATTGACTTGGGCGGGCAGCAATTGTCCTTGCTCATCGTACGATGCCTTGACATGAATCGAGGCGGCCAAGGCGGCCACTTGCGCAAAGTCGCTGACGCGGGTTTCGCTGGCAAAATTGCCAATATCGGCACAGCCACCATACCCCAGGGCCTGGTGAATCGCCAGCCAGTTGGCGGGGGTCGAAGCGGTCGCTTTGAAGTTTTCGCTCATTACCCGCACCCCTTTGGGCGTGGCATAGGTTTGGAGCGCTTTGAGGGCGCTAATCGTACGTTGCAATGCGGCTGCATCACTTGCCGGCGCCTCACCGGCCACGACTCGTACATGGCTGGCGCCGAGAGTGGCGGCGGCATCAATCCAGTGTTGGACTTGGGCGATGTCGGCGGCGTTGTCGGCCTG
>CAISXI010000123.1 GCA_903889425.1 uncultured Roseiflexaceae bacterium
ACCCGAACAAATTGAACACATGGTTAAGTAACTTGCTTCGTACCCAAGGTACCGACATATTTCGGATGAAAGGCGTATTAAGCATCAAAAACGAACAACAACGTTTTGTATTCCAAGGGGTACACATGCTCTTTGATGGTCGCCCTGATCGTGAGTGGGGTGATGAGCAACGCACCAATAAGTTGATTTTTATTGGACGTAACCTTGATCGTGATGCACTCAATGCTAATTTTCGTGCATGTCTAGCGTGAGGAACGAGAGACAATGAAACTCCCCAAGCGATTACTGGCAGCCAGTGGTAAGAAGCAGCCAGTGCTCAAAACGCACTGGCACGCTGATATGGATGAACACTACATCATTGCATTGAAATGGTCGCATAGCGGTCAGTACCTTGCCGCAGCGAGTGCCGAAGGTCCAATTGGTATATTTGATGGATCGAGTGGCAATTGGGTGCATACACTCTCTGGTCATAATCTTGGCACACTAGCAATTGATTGGCATCCTACTTTAGATACGTTGGCAAGTGGCGGTCAAGATGGCAAGATACGTTTGTGGGATGCATCCACGGGTGATTCTCTAGGGACCCTCGAAGGAGGGGGAATGTGGGTTGAGCGAATTGCATGGAGTCTGCTGCCAGCGTCATCGACACGTGTACTTCGTGGGCGTAGTACGGCAACTCCGGAGTCAATACCAGCACCAGATTCACCGCTGTTGTTGGCGTCAACAGCTGGCAAGCTTTTGCGTCTGTGGAACACTGACGGCACACTTGTTCGTGAAACTCGTGACCACACGAGCACGATTGCAGATATTGCGTGGATACCAGCAAATGCACCACTTAAGAAACAGCATAAGTTAGAAGACCGTACATCGCCAGCACCTGTATTGGTGTGTGCTACATATGGTGGTCTCACGTTGTGGCGCACTGATTGCGACGACCCGATTGGTCGTTACACATGGAAAGGGTCAACGCTGGTTATTGCGTGTAGCCCAAATGGACAATTTATTGCCACGGGTGATCAAGATTCGACGGTACATTTTTGGATTACCCGTACCGAGCTTGATTTGCAAATGTGGGGATACCCCACCAAAGTTCGTGAGTTGGCGTGGGATCCAACAAGTCGCTATTTGGCAACTGGGGGTGGTTCGGTTGTAACAGTTTGGGATTGTTCGGGCAAAGGTCCCGAAGGAAGGCAGCCATCACAACTCGATGTTCATGAGGGACAAATTGTCGCATTGGCATTCCAACATCGGGGCATGTACCTAGCCAGTGCTTGTTCTGATGGGTTGGTTGCTATTTGGGCCGTTGGTCGGAGTAAGTCACCGGTGGCCAAGTTGCGCTTTGATGCGGCAATTAGTCAATTATCGTGGTCACCTGATGACAAATTATTGGCCGTTGGCACAGAAAGAGGCGATGTAGCGGTACTCTCCATGATCCAATAGCCGGTTCACTCATGAATGCGTGTACTGAATACAGGCCCTAGTTCCTATAACGCTACTACCCAGTTTTCTTGGTGCTGGTAAGGCGATATTACTGAATCGCATCATCCATGGAGATCATGAACGAAAGATTGCCGTGATTGTATCGATTGATGGCGCGTCAGTTTAGCGAATGTGTGCCTGTTGCTTGAGCCACAAGCACGCATTATTGCGACGACACATGCGAATGTCTCACTACCCATGTTGCGTTGTGTGGAGTGTTACCGGATTGCACTTAACACAATCCACGATGTCTCACCGCTCTGTCTGCATCATGATGCAGAGTTTATGAGCTCGAGTTGAGCGCGCATCCGTTAGCCATGCAAGTGGTGCGTGGGGCATTGAAGCAGATATCCGTCACAATGATGCGTGCCAAATAATCGGTAAACAAACCCGACACATCGGTTGTTATATGGAGTACGAAAAAAATGCAGACAATGAATAGACCGGTCATCCGAGATGCCACAGAAGCTGATGCATGGGCAGTGCTCGCTTTATTTTCTGCACTCCATCAGTTTAATGCAACACTTGATGCACGGTTTGCGTTGGCAGATGAATGGGAAAAAGTTTTGCACGATCACCTCAGTCATATACGGACTGCGGGTCATGGTATCACGTTGATCGCTTGGAATGATGTCACACCAGTTGGACTCATCATGATGGATGGTCACATGGATTCACCCCTCTTTCGCCATCGGCGCTGGGCCGAATTGCTAGCACTATACGTGACACCGGCGCAACAAGGAGATGGTGTCGCTGATGAATTATTGTGTCGCGGGATCACATGGGCACGTGGGCGTGGGTATGTGCGGGTTCAATTGTATGTGACATCGTCAAATATGCGGGCAAAGCGTTTTTATGCACGCCAGGGATTCGTCCCTGTGCAAGAGATTTGGCGGCGAGAGCTTGGTCACACAGATGTTGAACCACCAGATGATGTAATGTGTTTGGCGGCATACGAACACGGGCATGATTTATTATCGGCTCACCCGCATCACCTGATTATTGATGATCCCCACGAAGAAACACGCTAAATGGGATAAGTACACGATATGTGTTCTGTGTATACACAAAAGAGGATAGAGGATATATGTTTGACAATCGTTCACAGATGAATTCAGGTCACACGCGTGAAATGAAACAGTGGGTACAACAGGTGTTTGGTCTTTCGGATGATGTGACTATCATGATTACCGAACTACGCTGTAGTGAGCCTGACTGCCCTCCACTCGAGACAGTCATTGCGTTGTTGACAGCGAGTGCACCAGTACGACAATACAAAATCCATAAAGCGATAACGGAAGTAGCGTATCAAGATGTTGCGCAATTAGTACGCGCTACCGAATAAAGAGCATTGTGTATAACACAATACCTACGCCAATCTAGGTCGCTCGTTGATTATTTGGCGGCGCATTAATACGCCCAAGTGCCAAAATTGTGCAATCAACACGGCGGTTTTGAGATCGCGCACGCCCTGAATTGCGCCACCCGCCGCCGCCATTTGTGTGGCTGGGCTGGGGGCCCGCGCCGGTGCGGTGGCGCCTGATATGGTGATGCAGCGGATGCATGCTACAGGTGGTGATTAGGGCGCTCCCACTATGGCTTACCAAACTGTATCATATTAGCCTTCTCGATCTGACAGATCGTAGGGTCTTCGACCCAGGCAGAATTGGGGAGTGCCTTGAATTGAACCATTTTCATTATTTCGGCACAACCGTTGATTTGGTCACCGCTCGGACTAAAACTCCAGTGACAGATGAGTGGATTATCAAAAATATATTGAATAGATTGATTGGCAAATATGATGTCTTTGGTAAATCCTTGGATCATTGTTTCCCCGCGGGTTTCGGCAGTCGTTGAAGTTTGTTCTAACGTCCAACGAAAATCCTTTTTGCCTTTAATCCATTCCGCTTCCGAGACGGTGACTTCAATTTTCGACACAATCCGCATCTCTCCAATTTTTGTATCATCCTCAATTGTCCAATTACCATCAATGCCGCCACATTTAGCACCTTCGAAGGTAAATGGGTACCCAGCTTGGGCGTTTTGTACATAACGCCAGCCGTTACAGGGAGTGACCATTTTTTCCATTTCAGCGACGAGGTTTTTCAGGCGTTGTTCAGTTTCTTTGATAAAGTTGTCGAGTGTCTTGCCGAGGATGAATTTTGTGGCAGTCTGAAGGCCAGGCACACCCATAAACAACACTTTGTTCATGACCACCGTGTACATATACATGCCCTCGTACTTGATTTCGGCACGCGCGCTTTCGAGACGATCAAGGACGCGTTGTTTGTCTTGCGGGAAGTCTTGATACGATTTTTTTGTCAACGGGTTCCACGGGTTTGCGGCACAAGCCTGCAAATAATCGAGGGCATTGAGGTACGGCCATATTTTTTCGAACATCCAAAATGCGTCATTCACATACATCCCTGCTTTGAGGCCATTCCACATATCGTTGAGTTTGATTTTGTCGGGGTGCATCTGTTGAAATGTTTTGGTGAAGTCACTGAGCTGATCTTTGCCGTATTGTTTGATAAACCCTTTAATGTTGACCAAAATTGCATCAACATCAATGGCAACCTGCACCGGGGGGGCAATCATCATCATGTGGGTTGCGCCGCGGGCGAGGGGGGCACTATCAAGGGCATCAATAATTTCTTGCGGAGCATCTTTTGCGCTAATGGTATACGAGTAGGCAAAGGCATCGGGTGAGTCTGGTAATACAGGTGCCACCTGCACTGGTTGATCAATGTCTGCCGCAGTGCCACGGGAATAGTGAATAGTTTGGTCGATGTGGTACCCCGTCGGGGTGGTCATAATGATATGCCAGGTGGTGGCATCGCGTTGTTGGCTGGCTATCCCGGTGCGTGCGATATATTCGGCTGCAACCAAACCGTACCCCAGATCTTGGACCATTTGCCAGACTGCGGGGTCAGCCTCGGCACGCGCTGGTGGTGGGGTGAGCGTGGCGATAGGCAGGGATGTGGGAACAACGGTAGCGGTGGCAGCATCCATACGCGCCGTTGGTGGCACATTTGTCGGGTTCGATGCGGTGATCGTGGTTTGGCCACAGGCAGAGAGAACCCACAATACACTTACACACAAAATAAATTTTTGCATGAGGTAACCTTATATTACGGATAAAAAGTACTGAATACGAGTTATTTTATCAAATAAAGTATAAAAGTACACCCCCTTTTATAGTCAACTACTACGTTGTCGCTCTATCACCATCCACACCACCTCGGGATCATATGCGCATACAATAAGGACATGCGCAGAATTCTTATTTGCAATAGTCGTGTGTCAAGTTACGGTGACGCACCGAAGGATGAACGTATGACATATCCTATCGACCCCACCAGCGACCGCTTGTTTCGCCATATGGCCTGGGCCAATGCCCAAACCTTCGCGGTGCTCGCCAGCCTGCCCGCAACCACGTTTGCGGCCTGTGAACCGGGCAACGACTGGAGTGTGGGCATGATTACGGCGCACCTCGCCGAAGCCGCCACCAGCTATGCATCGCGGCTCGACGGCATGCCCTACGCCGATTTGCCGTTTGATCGTGTGTCGACCCACGCCGAGCTTGCCATTGCGACCGCTGCCTGTGCCGGCGCCGACGCCCGCATCCATGTGGCAGCCCACACCCCAGCGGGTGTGGTGACGCGCCAAGACGATCCGACTCTGACGCGTGCCCGCGCCACCGTCCTCGCCCAAACCATCCACCACGCCACCGAGCATCGCGCCCAGATTGCCGGGGCACTTGTGGCGCATGGCATCACCGCACTCAATCTCGACGATTTGGATGTGTGGGCCTTTGGTGATGCCGAAGGGTTAGGCGCCTAGCATGTCACGTCAGGCAAGCGTATTATTTTTTGTGAAAAAAAACGTGCGCTACGGCGTGAATGAGCTTCTTGGCATGCGTACGTCACAGTGGGCTGATGGGCACGTGCAATGATGGGCACGTGCAATA
>CAISXI010000124.1 GCA_903889425.1 uncultured Roseiflexaceae bacterium
GCGATGTTTTCGCAGTATTACCATGGGGCGGTATCGCCGAAGCTGGCAACATTAGCAGCAAATTGCGTAGGGCGCTACGACGTGACGTTGGTGTGTGGTGACGATATTCCGTATGACGACACGTGGGATCGATCTGGGGAAGTGGCACGGACTATTTTCCAAAAACAAATCATTGCCGACCTCACGATGCGCCACGTGCCATACCACCTCATCAATGGCGATATCCCTACTCGGATCGCCCAAGTGGCGCAGATACTGGCGCAACTGCCAGCACGCCCATAAAAAAACAGGCGTGACCGTAGTAACGGTCACACCGGTTACCTACACTAGGTACTTTTTACACTTTGGGGTCATCGAGCTGGCGGTATTCGCCACGCATCGCCAGCCAACGCACTTGCACCACGTCACGCAGATTGCGGATGGCATCGCGGATGGGGTCGACCTTGGTTTCGACGCCATACTGCCATACCACGGGTAATTCGGCCACCCGATAGCCCCGGGCCATGGCGAGGTAGATGATTTCGACATCAAACGCCGTTACTGCAGCACCTTGAATGACGGGGGCATCAGCGCCATAAATACGGGCGCGGTGAAAGAGGTCTTGGGCAACTTCAGTCCGAAACGCTTTGAAGCCACATTGGGTATCATGGAAGTTGCCCACCACAATCAACCGTACGATGGTATTAAACACGCGCCCCATCAAATGCCGGTGGAACGGTTCACCTTCGCGGTGAGCGCCTTGGCCCTCACGCGAACCAATCACGACGTCGTATTGCTGTTGGGTAAAAAACGGCAGCATGCGGTCCCATTCTTCGATGGGAACGGCCAAATCGGCGTCGCACATGAGTACATAGCGCCCACGGGCGGCAAGTACACCTGCGCGTACAGCAAAGCCTTTGCCGCGATGATCGAGGGCCAGCAAACGCAATTGTGGCCATTGTTGGGCGGCAGTCTGCACAATCTGGGCGGTGTCATCGCTACTACCATCATCGGCGACGATGACTTCGACATCGAGTTGGGTATGCGCCGCGTAGGCTTGGACAGTAGCCAACGTCGTGGGTAAGCGCATATGTTCGTTATACGCCGGGATGACAATTGTCAAAAGTGGCTGATTCCCTGTCATCATCACGCTTCCTCATTCCCCATCAACAACATCAACTTGGTACTATCTACCGGTGTCGGAATTTGGGTCCGTTTCGCCAAAAACTGGCGGATATGCCCCCAGGCCGCCAATTGGCCGCGTAGGCGAGCCCGGGCTGCCTGGCCACGAATATGCCAGGTTGCATCAGCAAAAATTTGGATTTGGCGCCACAACATAATCCAAATGTAACGCCTAAACAAGGGCGCCGGGATATTTTTGAGCCAAACCAATGGGAAGTTACGCCCACAATAAAAACTCGCTAGTGCGCCCCCACCCGTAGCACTCAAACGGTGATAGACAATCGCCGTAGGCACAAATATTGTCCGCAAACCGTGTAAGCGGGCGCGCAGATTCAAATCGACATCTTCGCAATACATCCCCAAATCTTGATCAAACACCACTCCATCCACGGCCAATTGATTGAGGGCACTACGGCGATAGGCAGCAGCCCCCGCACAGGGTCCAAATACTTCTTGGGGGTGTTGGAATTGGGGGGCATCGGCTTGCCAGACGCCCCGATTACCCGGAATGCCATCAATCCGATAAAAATCCCCGGCCGAGTGAATAATCGTACGGCGATCAAACAGCATCAATTTGCTGGCGGCAAAGGCGTATTCGGGGTGGGATTCAAGGGCGCCGATTAATTCGGCCAGCCAGACTGGCGTCACTTCGGTGTCGTTATTGAGCAATACCACGTATTCGCCAGTGGTCGCGGCGATAGCGGCATTACACGCTGCCACGAAGCCTTGGTTGTGAGGTAAGACGATGAGGTGTACATCGGGATAATTGGTACGCACAAATGCGACCGAATCATCGCGCGAGGCGTCGTCAACCACCGTCACCCGCATATCGGCGTGGCGTGTTTGGCGTTGCAAGGCGGCGAGACAGATTTCTAAATGTGCCTGCCCATTATAATTCGGCACGATGACATCAATCATTGCCACGCTCATCCTATTGTTTCAACAAATGCCTGTACGGCGGCTTGCCACGGGCGCAA
>CAISXI010000125.1 GCA_903889425.1 uncultured Roseiflexaceae bacterium
AGCCCACAGAGGGCGCAGAGGCATGCTGTTAATTGCGGTGCGCCGATCAATGTCAACTACACTTCCTACTTCATGCGTCAAACTTCCTACTTCGTTAGCTCGCACAGAGCCCACAGAGGGCGCAGAGGCATGCTGTTAATTGCGGTGCGCCGATCAATGTCAACTACACTTCCTACTTCATGCGTCAAACTTCCTACTTCGTTAGCTAGCACAGAGCTTATCGCACGTCATTCCATGACCATGGTCGTGGAATCTCCTACCGGTAGTGGTTATTCCATCAGGAGCAGACCCATTTTCCATTTTCCATTCTATATCGCATATAATTCATAGATACGATATTGTATTTATGGGCGGGGGGCGTAATGCGGGTACTTTTGATTGGTTCTGGTGGACGCGAACATGCATTGACCAAGGCGCTTTTGGCGTCGCCACGCCTCACGACCCTCACCGTAGCCCCAGGCAATCCTGGGATTGCTCTCGATGCGCCCACTGCACAATTGACCACGCTGGCAGAGGTGCAGGCCTGGCTTGCGACTCATCCCACCGATTTGGTGGTGATTGGTCCCGAAGCGCCGCTGGCGGCTGGCTGGTCAGACGCCATCCGCGCCTTGGGGATTCCGGTATTTGGCGCGTCACAATCGGCGGCCCGCCTCGAGAGCAGCAAGAGTTTTGCCAAACAAGTCATGCAACGCGTGGCAGTCCCCACGGCGGCCTTTCGGGTATTTCATGATGCCGCCGAGGCCAGCGCCTTTGTGCGCCACAGTGGTCAAGCCTGGGTGGTCAAGGCTGACGGCTTGGCTGCCGGCAAAGGGGTGATTGTGGCGGATAGCATGTCCGAGACCCTCGATGCCATCGCCCAACTAGCCGCACTGCCCGCCGGCGAACAGATTTTGCTCGAAGAACGCTTGTACGGCCCGGAAGTATCGTTGATTGCCTTGAGTGATGGCCAAACCGTACTGGCGTTACCGTCAGCACGCGACCACAAACGTATTTTTGATGGTGACGAGGGCCCTAATACGGGTGGTATGGGGGCGATTGCTCCGCTCAATGCCATCACCCAATCGATTGCCCAACAACTCGCCGAGATTGTGATGCAACCGGTTATCGCCATGTTGGCAGCCCACCAAACGCCGTTTGTAGGGGCGTTGTATGCGGGGCTTATGCTCACCGAACATGGTCCTAAAGTGATTGAATTCAATGCCCGCTTTGGTGATCCCGAAACCCAAGTGATTTTGCCGTTGTGTGACGGCGATGTGCTACTCGCTCTCTATGCTGCCGCCACCCAAGCACTCACCCCAGATACATTGGGGTGGCGCGCAGGGGTAGCTGCCTGTGTGGTCTTGAGTAGCGCCGGCTACCCCGATGCTCCACGGAGTGGTGATGCAATTACGATTGACATCGCCAAAATCCCCGCCAACGGGACGATTTTGCATGCCGGTACGCGTAGTGTGGATGGCCAGCTCGTGACGGCCGGTGGGCGCGTACTCAACGCCGTTGGTTATGGGGTCGATGTGGTCAGTGCCTTGCGTACGGCCTATGCCACTGTTGATGCCGTGCGCTTTGCCGGTATGCACTATCGCCTCGATATCGGTCAGACGGAGCTCGTATGACCTACCCTGCAATTGTGGTGGCGGTGTCGGGTGGTGGCTCGAATCTGCAAGCGCTTATCGATGCGATTACGGATGGGCGTATCCATGCACGGATTGCCCTCGTCATCAGTGATCGCCCAGATTGTGGTGGGGTGCAACGCGCGCTCACCCAGCGCATCCCCGTGTGTGTGGTGCCATTCCCGCGCCAGGCGACGCCGGCGCAACGTGCCGATTGGGAACACACAATCGTGGCCTTGATTTGTGCGGTACAACCTGATTTATTGCTGTTGGCGGGATTCATGCGGATTTTGAGTGCGCCGGCGTTGAGTGCGTTGCCGATGCCGGTGATTAATCAGCATCCGGCATTGTTGCCCGCTGACGGTGGTGATGAGGTGACGCTCCGTGATGGGCGGGTGATTCCCGCGTTGCGGGGCGCCCATGTGGTGCGTGATGCGCTCGCACTCCAGTTGCCGGTGACGGGATGTACCCTCCATGCTGTCGTGCCGGAGGTCGATCGCGGCCCGGTGTTGGCCCTCCAAGAAGTCGTGATTTTGCCTGACGATAGCGAAGAAACATTGCATGCCCGGATTCGGGCTGTTGAACAGCCGTTGTTGATTGCTACATTGCAATTATTATTAAAAGACCTCCCCCCACAGACGATGTGAGGGGAGGTCGACAGCAAACAACGATTAATCGTTACGGCGGCCCAACAAGCGGAGCAAATAGAGGAACAAGTTGATAAAGTCGAGATAGAGGGTCAAGGCACCCATAATCGAAAAGCGCCCAATCTCGTCTTCACTCATGGCTTGGCTGGCGATTTGGTTCAATCGCTGAGTGTCGTAGGCAGTCAACCCAGCAAAAATCAATACCCCAAAAATACTAATCACAAAATCCATACCGCTACTACGCAGAAAGATATTGACAATGGTGGCGATAAGCAACCCAAACAGTGCCATCATGAGAAATTTGCCCATGCCGCTCAAGTCGCGTTTGGTGACGGTGCCATACAGGGCTAATGCGGCAAACATCCCAGCAGTAGTAAAAAACGCCGTCGCCACAGACGCAGCAGTATACGTCAACAGAATCGGCGTCAACGTGATGCCATTGAGCCCAGCATACAAAATAAACAACCCTGTGGCCAGTGCAGGGGACATTTTGTTGATGAACGCACTAATCGCAAGGACTAAGCCAAGCTCTACCACAAACAATCCAATAAAAACGATGGGGTTCAGTACGATACCGAGCAATGCTTCGTTGTTTGCCAACATGCTCGAAATCGCACCGGTTAACAATAACCCTGCGGTCATCCACAAATAAACTTGTTGCATGACACTCTGGATTCGTGATTGGACGATGACCACTGGCTGTGGTTGTGACTGCATAACGCTTCCTTTCAAAACGGGGAGGATCGCTGAAACTTTTCCCATCGCACTAGACGCACAAATCACTACTGTTGTTTCATGATAGGATTGTATAATGTGCAAAGTGATGCGATGATATGAAGCACGTGGCTGATGTGTTCCATCAGCATAATACGATAGTAGCATATTTGTTGATATGAGTAAACAAATCGAAATCATCTTGGCATCGGGTTCGCCACGGCGTTTTGAATTACTGACTGCGCTCGATGTCCCGTTCCGCGTGGTGGTGAGTGATGCTGAGGAGGGATTTCACCTACCACCAGCACTGTTTTTGACACGTATGCCCAAGGTATCAGTGGATATTCATGATCATCCTACCGTGCGGGCCTGGCGCAAAGGTGAGGCCTGTGCCCGTATGCATCCCGATGCGGTGGTAATTGCCGCCGATACAATCGTCGTGTTGGATGGCGTGGTGCTCAATAAACCAGTCGATGTGGCCGATGCCATGAGTATGTTGACGCGCTTGTCAGGGCGTTGGCATGAAGTATATACCGGCATCGCCGTATTTGCGCCACACCATGAACCGTTGTTGCTCGTACAACGGAGCCAAGTCCAAATGCTCCCGTTGACGACCACAATGATTGCGACGTATATTGCGAGTGGTGAACCGATGGACAAAGCCGGGTCATACGGCATCCAAGGACTTGCTGGCCAATTGGTGACGGCGGTGACTGGTAGTATCACCAATGTGGTGGGTTTACCGCTATCATTAGTTGTACAGGCCTTGGCCAATGTGGGTGTGGTATGTGGCCGGACTGCGTCGCACGCCTATGCCGTATGGCGCCATGCGTTACCGGTTGATTTATTGCCTGATGCGAGTGAACTATGAAAATTCCTGATAATGCGCGGGTATGTATTATTGCCAATCAACATGCAGGGCAAGCCCAAGGGCTAGGGGCTGCGATTCCTCAAGCCATTGCCTTGTGGCAAGCCCATGGCTGGCAGGTTGATGAATGGGTGGTTACCCATCCTGGACATGCCCAAGTACTCGCCCGCACGGCAGTCGCACAACGCTATGACCTCGTGATTGCTGCTGGTGGCGATGGGACGGTCAATGAAGTCGCCAATGGATTGATTGGGAGCGATGTCGTGTTGGCGCCGTTGCCCGTTGGCACCGTCAATGTGTGGGCCCGTGAGGCAGGGTATTCAATGAATATTATTACTGCCGTCCAGCAAATCATGACCGGCGTGGTTGGTCGCATGGATGTGGGGCGGATTGGTGAACAGTTTTTTGTGTTGATGGCTGGAGTGGGATTTGATGCCGATGTGGTCAAGCATCTTTATTCGCGCGATAAGCGTCGCTTTGGGGTACTCGCGTATATTGGGCGGATTATTACCGTGGTATGGAGTTTCCGCGGGGTCGATGTGCAACTGCAATTCGATGACGAAATCATGGATGTACGGGCATTGATGATGGTGGTAGGAAATACACCGTGGTATGCGAGTTTTATTCCGTTTACGCCCAAAGCAACGATTGACGATGGCTATCTCGACATTTGTTTGATTTCGGGAAGTACCATGGTGCGTGGTCCCTGGCAATTTATCGGATTGTACCTCAAGTTTTATTTTGGCTGGCATGATGCGAGTATCATTTATCGGCGCGTGCGCCAAGTCCATATCCGTGGTGGGGCATTGCCGGTGCAAATCGATGGTGATTTCATTGGCATGACACCAAGTATTATCGAAGTAGTGCCAAGAGCCTTGCGTGTATTGGTGACAACAACGGCTGCCGCGCGTATGTTTGCGCTTGCGGAAGAATAGGGAGTGATGATGAAACGGATTTATGTGGTCTTGCATGTGTGGCTTGCTGTGGTGGTGCTTACTGCGTGTGGCGGTACGACCACGGTGACGAACAGTGATGGTACCGTCAGTACCACAAATCGTGCGCCAGCAGTAATCGCCACTCCTGATTTGCCTGGACGATTGCTGATGTCCAAAGCGGGTGACTTGATAATGTGGCAAGCAGGCAACTTGCAACAACTCACCAAAAGTGGTGATGCGTGGCAACCGGCGTTTTCTCGAGATGGGACACGGATTGTATTTGTGCGTCGCACCGAGAGTGCCAGCGATATCATGTTGACATCTGCCGCTGGTGGTGAAGCCATCCAATTAACCGATAATATGTCGCGGCATGCGCTCCATAGTTTTGAGCGGATGTATGATTCGACATGGGCGTTCTACCCTTCTTTTTCCCCAGATGGGAGCCGGATTGTGTATATGTCACAGTTTGGCCCACCCGAGGGATCACCAGCGTCCGAATATCGCCTCATCATGTACTTCATGGATGCCAGGGCTGGTGCCAAACGCATCGATGGCTATGCCGATGGTTCGGGCAATATTGGCCACTCGATTTTCGATCTTGATGGCAAAAACATCTACTTTGCTTTTAATCCAGCCGGTCAAAACGGCGCCCCGCGGATTATGCGTTATACCATTGGTAATGGGCGTCTCACGATTCCTACCGGGATGCCAGATCAATCATACGACCCCGCTTTGAGCCATGATGGCCAGACGATTTATTTTGCGTTACGTACTGCGACGGGCACAGATATTTTTATGTTGCCGGTCAATGGTGGCACGCCCACACAGATGACCACACTCAATACCGCCCGGGCTCCAGCGATTTCGCCAGATGGGGCTTGGTTGGTCTTCTTGGCGGTTCCTACCGGTGCCCCGGGATTTGAGCTGTACGCCCAAAAACTCAAAGATGGTAAACCGGATGGTGATACGGTACAGATGACACGCGACCAATTGTTTGATGCCGATTCAGGCATCTCGTGGGGAAATTAACGGTATGCACATTGTGCACGTCGTGCAACTCTATCATCCGGTGGCGAGTGGTTCGGTACGATATTTCGTCGAAATCGGCAAACGCCTCGTGGCTGATGGCCACCGCGTCACCGTGTTGACGACCACCGCCCATGATTTGGAGTCGCTGTGGCAAGCTGACAAACGCACCTTTGCCCCCGGCTATGAATGCCATGAAGGGTGCGACGTATACCGCTTCCCCATCATGCGTATCAGCGACATGCCACTGGTGTACCCCGTATTGCGGCGCCTGTTGGTAGAAGCGGGGCGGATTGGATTGCCGTTATCGCTATTGCGGTGGTTAGCAGTATTGACCCCGCAGGCTCCCGAATTAACGGCATGGGTGGCAGCGCATGCCGCTGACATCGATGTCATCCATATGACCAATGTGACCCTTGATGGGTTGTTACATCCGGTGATGGATATCGCTAAAGCCCAGCAAATTCCCGTAATTACCACCCCATTTGTGCATCTTGGGGATGCCCAAGACACCAACTTTGTGCGGTATTACAGCATGCCCCAACAACTCGATTTACTCAATCAAAGTCGAGATGTGATTACGATGACCGGGCGTGAGGCGCGTTTTCTCCAATCGCGTGGGGTGACCCAGCCACGCTTCCATGTGGTCGGGGCGGGGGTGACGCCCGCAGAAGTAACCGGTGGCGACGGTGTGGTCTTCCGGGCGCGGCATGCCATTACTGGCCCCATTGTGTTACAAGTAGGGGCGATGGCACGTGACAAAGGAACCATTGCGACAGTGCACGCCATGCAACAGCTTTGGGCGGCAGGGAGCGCTGCCACGTTGGTGTTGATTGGGGCGCCGCTGGCGCATTTTCAAGAATTTTATGATCAATTGCCGGCCACCACCACCGTCCACATCCGCATCCTGGCATATGCGAGTGATGCCGAGCGGCGCGACGCGTATGCGGCGGCACAGCTGTTGGTGTTGCCGTCGCGTACCGATTCATTTGGGATTGTGTTCCTCGAGGCGTGGTGTAATCAGTTGCCAGTGATTGGTGCCGATGCGGGTGGAATCCCTGACTTGGTGCACGCTGGTCATGATGGGTTGTTGGTGCCGTTTGCTGACATTGATGCTTTAGCACACGCGATACAGCGATTGTTGACTAATCCTGATTTGGCGCACCAATTTGGGGCGGCTGGCTATGCCAACGTCCATGCCCACTATACATGGGCGCACATCTACGCAAGTGTTGCGCCGATTTATCAGGCTGCCGAGTTATCTGATGCGGATTGATATCCATCAACATTATTTGCCAAAACCGCCTGCCTACCCGGATGAACCGCTACAGACCTGGCTTCACCACAATTCACGCGTGCAAGATTACGCCGATGTACCGGCAGTGGTAGCAGCTCTTGATTTGGCCGGGATGGATTTGGCTGTGTGGCAAGGCGAATATTACCGCCAGCACGCTTCATGTGTGACGCGTAATCACGCGGTGCGCCAAGCGCTACGCCAGGCGCCGACGCGGCTCCACGCCTTTGTGGTGGTGCAACCCAATCACCCCGATGCTTGTGACGAAATTGCACGGGGTATGGCTGCGGGCATGTGTGGGGTGGGTGAACTCAATCCGGCGGCCCAGGGTTTTTCGCTCCGTGATACGGGGTTTTTGCGTTGTGCCGAATACTGTGCCCGCCACGCCATTCCCATGTTGCTCCATGTCAATGAACCTGTGGGGCGTGCCTACCCAGGCAAAGTCGATATCCCACTGGTTGATTGTTACGAAGTCGCTGTCCGCTTCCCCGAATTGCGACTCATCCTTGCCCATTGGGGGGGTGGGTTGTTTTTTTATGAAATGATGCCTAACGTGGCGCGCACCCTCGCCAATGTCTATTATGATACCGCGGCAGGGTCGTTGATTTATCCAGATACTGCCAAAATTGTGCAGGTAGCGTTGACAGTAGCACCCCAAAAAATCATCTTTGGCAGTGATTTTCCGTTGAAACTTCCCCCCACCCAACCCGCCAGCGTGACGTGGTATGCCAATCAAATTCAGACCGCATTGCCGGCAGAGTGGCACGATGCGTGGTTTGGCGCGACGGCACAACATATATTGTTTGGTAATAAAAAAATCAGCGCCCGCACTGATGGGTCACCGCTGGTTATTAGTGGCGCGACGAGTGTCGTGGCGCTCGTAGAACAAATTGCGGCGGCAGACACAATTCTGTTGCGCTGGGGGATTACGGTGACGGCGCAGACGCCGTGGTGGCATACATTGGCCCACGAAATGATGATGGCTGGGCATAGCCCAGCCGATCTCACGACGATACTTGATTTGTTGCGCGACACACAGCCCTGATTAGGGAGCGCGGGCTCCTAGCACAACCGACGTGCCAGGCAAAATCCAATCCCCTTGCGCAGGTATCGTACTAATCACTTGGTTGGGTTGATAGTTGTCAAATACATCGGGGATGCGATCGCGGGTTTGTAAATCGACATAAATAGAAGTAATCCCGAGTGCAGTCAAGGTATCATTGGCGATTTGGGCATCGAGGTTGCGCAAATCAGGCATACGTACGGCACCTTCGACCGGCGGCCCAAAGACACTGAGGATCTCTGCGGTACAGAGGGGAATGGTGGCGACGTCAATGGGCAAAATGCGTGGTTGGCGTTCGGCGGCATTGCCGGCTAATTCCCATTGAAATAATGAATTAATTCCTGGCTCGGCTATAGGCAAAATCCAGGCGACGCCGTCGATTCTGCGTTCAGGGGGCACCGATACATCCGGGCTCGGTAAACAGACAGTTTGGCTCAACTGTGCCGTATCGGTAATAACCCCAGCTAACTGCAACGTATCGGTAATGGCAACCACGCTGACTGGCTGTAACAACCCGGCGCAAGGATCATTTTGGAGATCGGGGGCGGGTAAGGTGGTGAGGTCGCTGGTATTGGTGGTGCCCGGTTGGGGTGGTACGGGCAGTGGCAACATCGTGCGGGTGAAAAGTTCGGTGTCGCGGTTATTGAATGCGCCAGGTAAATTACAAATAGGGAGCTCTTGCAAGCCTTTGGCCCGCATAAAGTTGATGGGAAGTTGGCCTGCGTATGGTTCAGCTAACAACGCATTGAGCCGTTCGTTGGCAAAGATATATTCCATCAGATTGCGCCAAATCATGCCACCGCCAGTGAGACTTTCGACACGACCGGTTGGTTCGTTGTTGTTGTTCCCCGTCCAGACACCAATGGTGACGTAGGGGGTGAATCCGAGTGCCCACGCATCGCGCCAGTCGTTCGAGGTACCCGTTTTGACGGCGGCAGGGCGTGATAATTTGAGTTTGCTATTGACGCCCCATACGCCGGCACGGGCATTATCGTCACTCATCATATCGGCCATGATACTGACGAGTTCGGGGTTTATCACGGCAGTGGTGACGGGTGGTGTATATTGCGAAATCGTTTGGCCAGTGGCGTTGACTACTTTGAGGATGGATACCGGCGGGTAATAATGCCCGTTGCTGGCGAGGGTGTTATAGGCGGTAGTCAAATCGAGTGGCGTGACTTCACCACCACCCAACGTCAACGCCAACCCGTAGAAGCCTTCACCGCGTTTGAGTGAGGTAATCCCGGCACGGTGGAACAAGTCAATCGTATTGCCGATTCCCGCATATTTGAGGGCTTCGATGGCGGGCATATTGAGCGAATTAGCCACAGATTGGCGCATTCGCACCGGGCCATTCCATTTGCCGTTGTAGTTTTTGGGTTCGTAACGGTCGCTGCCATTGGATGGGAAGGTGGTTTGCACGTCCCACAAAATCGATGCCGGCGTCATCCCTTGTTCCATGGCTGATATATAGGTAAATGGTTTGAGTGCCGAGCCTGGTTGGCGGAGATTGGTGGTCACATTGACTTGTCCATCGAGGACGTTGCCTTCGAAGCCTTCGGTGGTGGTGGTTTCGCTCCGGTTATAATCGACGCTACCAACCATTGCTAGGACTTGGCCGGTATTGGGTTGCAAAACAACGACGGCCGCATTGTGAATATTGCGCTCTTTGAGCGTATCGATACGTTCGGCGGCAAGTGTTTGGGCAGTTTGCTGGAGCTCGAGATCAATCGTGGTATAGATTGAATACCCCAATGTTGCGAATTGCGGTCCATAGAGCTCTTCGAGTTGGTTGCGCACATAAAAGACAAAATGCGGTGCATTTATGGGCACTGCCTGCCCTGCAAATACCAAATCTTGTTGGATGGCGTCGAAGGCTTCAGATTCTGAAACATAGTTGTTGGCCACCATTTGGCGCAACACCGCAATTTGCCGCCATTTGGTTGGTGACAAGTCGGTGTCGAGCTGGAAGCTAGGGTTCAACCAGCCGTTGCCAAGGGTCACACCTGGTAGCGTATTGTCGCTGATATACAGATAGGGGTCATAGACCGTGGGCAATTGCGGCATGCCAGCGAGTAATGCTGCTTGGGGGAGGGTCAAGTTGGCTGCAGTTGTTTTGAAGTATGTGTTAGCGGCAGCTTCAATGCCGTAGGCCAAATTACCATAATAGATTTCGTTGAGGTAGAGCTCGAGAATGTCGGCTTTGCTGTATTGGCGTGATAATTCTTGGGCCATCACCAATTCGAGTACTTTGCGCCGCAATTTACTTTGCATGTCGGTGGCGCGCTCTTGTTCGGTGAGCACCACTTGTTTGATGACTTGCTGTGAAATGGTGGAGCCACCGCCGACTACTTCACCTGCAGTGGCGCTTTTCAAGGCGGCGCGGATAATCCCAATCCAGTCAACGCCTGGATTCGTAAAAAAGGTTTTGTCTTCGATTGATACGGTACCACCAATGAGCTGCTTCGAGATATTGGTGAGCGATACTTTGGTACGGCGACCAGTACCAAAGAATTCATAGAGAATTTTGCCGTTGCGATCATATAAACGGCTGGTCTCGAAGGTAGTGCGTCCTTTGATGCTTTCGAGGCGTGGGACTAATTCGGCAGTCAATGAATTGTAGGTCGCAAATCCAATTCCTACCACAACGACGAGGACGAGTACAATTGTAGAAACACAGCCCAACATAAACCGTGGCAAGAACGATGGCGCAGTGGTTTGTTTGCGTTTGCGGCGATTGAGGGGGAAGGTGCTTTTATCGGTGATGCCGCTCCGGCGACGAGGGAGGCGTGGTGATGGTGGTGCCATGGTTTCTCTCACAATAACAACAGAACTTCCTCGATTGTACCATGGAGGCATAGAATACGGTGAATAAATATAGTGGTGTCTATCAGGTCGTGGCAGCCATCCCCTCTGGGCGTGTCACCACCTACGGCAGCATTGCGCGGGTTATTCCTGTTCCCCGTGGTGCGCGGGGCGTGGGGTGGGCATTAGCCGTCAATCGTGAGGCCGGATTGCCGTGGTGGCGGGTCGTGGCAGCCAATGGACATATTACTTCACCTGATGCGTCGTTGCAGTATGAATTGTTGTGTGACGAAGGTGTGCCCATGCATAATCTGCGTCACGTTGATTTGACGGCGTGCTTTTGGTCTCCGACTGATATGGTACGATAGGGCGTTCTGTGCGGTTGACGTCGTCGGCCGTGTATGCCTCGCTGAATGAAATTTACGTATGCGGTTATGCCGCCTGCAAAAGGGATGGATATGCAGTCATTGCCTGTGCATAATCAGCGTTCGTTGCGGTTTTTGACATTGAGCCAAGCAGGCTTATTTGCCGCAAATGGCTTAACCATCCCACTGATGGCGAATCATTTTGCCACGCTCGGTGCAGGTCCGGCGTTGGTAGGGATTATGTTTGCTGCGCAGCAATTTGGCTCTTTGGCAGCTCCTTATTTATGGGGGTTACGTTCGGATCGGATTGGTCAACGGCGCCCTATCATCATGCTGGCGTTGGGATTAGCTGCGAGTGCCATGCTGGTGATTGCGTTGACGCGCATCGTCTGGTTGGTGGTTGTCGCTCAATTGTTGTTAGGTATTGCAACTGCCGGGTTCAATGCAGGTAGCCTCGCATTGGCTGGTGATCTCATCGAAGACGCCACCTCACGGGGACGGATGCTGGGATTTTTTCGCACGACCGGTTCGCTGGCATTTGCTTGTACCGCCATCATGGGGGGCTTTATTGCGGATATGGCTGGCTTGTGGGTGCCGATTGTGATTGCCGCGCTGATGTTGGGCATTGGCTGTCTGGCAGCCGTGGGGATTCGTGAAGCAATTGCTCCGGATCGCACAGTGCCAGAAGTGGGTTCTCCGGTGGTATCGCACCCGAGTAACTTTTCGGTGCGGACGATGGTGGTTTATTTTGCAGTGGTATTTACTTGGTTTTATGGGATGGGGGCGGTGGCGTGGCAATGGCCGGCGTTCATGCATTCGCTTGGTTATTCGCAGAGCCTGATTAGTGGCTTGTGGGCCTTGGCGGCTGCCGGTGAAGTGCCTGGGTTGATACTAGCAGGATTTTTGGCCGACCGCTGGGGGCGGCGACCGCTATTGATGGCCGGGCTGATTGGGCAAGGAGGCATCTATGTGTTGTATCAATTTATTGCCCCGATGTGGGGGATTTTTCCATTGCAGATGCTGCGTTCGTTGACGTATTCGAGCTACGAAACCCCAGCGTTGTTGGTCGCAACCGAGCTCGGCTTGCGTCAACGTCGAGGTCGGTTGGCAGGACTATACCATACGATTGCGGCGTTGGGCGGGGTAGTTGGTGCGGCAATCGGCGGACAAATCGTGGCTGGGTATGGCTACCCCGTATCGTTTACCTGTGCAGGGGTGATTATGATTACGATAGCGCTACTCGTTGCCAGTCGATTGCCACGAGTGACCCGTAGCTCGTAGGGTGCTGGTTTTGTGATATCACTCGTAAATCAGTGTAAACGAGTGTTGTTTTTGCATAAAAACACCAGAAATAGGGCATTCTCAACACAAAATAATAATTCATATAGCTCGCAACGGTTTTATTTGGTATAATTACCCTATGAACAATGATGTTCAATAGGGTAAGGAGTGTAATGAGATGGGAAATATCTTGCGAATTGGAATTATGGGTCTTAGTCATGACCACGTGTGGGAT